>JBKBSS010000058.1:0-12894 GCA_046291385.1 Emticicia sp.
ATAAATAATACTTTTTCGTAAATAGAAATTTTATCAAATCTGTTTGATAATAAAGATATTTGAGCCGCCTTTTAGGTGGCTTTTTTATTGTAGAATGAAGTTTTACTTCATTTGATATTTTTTTTGCGACCGTAAATGTTCGCACCACATGAAGAAAACATTTAAAAAAGACGAGCGTCTTTGCAGTATGAAGGTAATTGAAGGCCTTTTTGACAGGAAAAATTCTGCCAACGGAGGAGTATTTTCTTATCCGATGCGAGTGGTTTTTCAGCCCCAAATTTCTGCGGAGCTTGATTCAAGTGTTTCAACTCAAAATCCTACCCAAGTTTTATTCTCCGTTCCGAAGCGTCAGTTTAAGCACGCCGTTGACCGTAATCTTATTCGCCGCCGCATGAAAGAGGCATATCGGCTTCATAAACAGCTACTTACAGGAAATTTTAGTGTTGCATTTATTTATATTGGCAAAGGAATTGAAGACTATAAAGCTATCGAGAAAGGCATGAAAAGTGCTTTGAAGAAAGTGAGTGCCGTTTAGTAAATGCTATCCAGTTTAAGTTATTTGACCTATATTTATTGATGTTTAAGCTAAGTTTACAACCATTTGGTGCCAAATAGCATCATAATCGTATAAATCAAATCGAAGTGAGAGCAATGAAACTAAAACTAATTATCATTTGTCTGCTGTATCTGGTTTTTGGTTGTGAAAGTAGCGAAATAGCTACCGAAGAGATGGGTACTTTTGAAGTAAAAGTAACGGTTGCTCCATTATGTCCGATTCAAAAAATAGATGATTCAAATCCTTGTGGGCTGACCGATGCTCAAATAGATGCAATTTATAAGCAATATAATGTAAATATTAGTGCTACTGAAAACACCAAGTTTCAGTCATTAATTGTTCAATTAGATAGAACGGGAACTTTCAAACGTACATTACCAGTCGGGAAATATAAAGTAGAAGTAATTATGCCAGCGGGTGCATTTCCTAAAACTGGAAGTAATTCTCAAGAGATAACTATTGGTAAGAATGAAACGAAAGTAGTGGAGTTTTTTATTAATACGGGTATTCGTTAAAGTCCCAGTTTCGCTCGAATTTTACCAAGTTTTTCTTCATACGAAGCTCCAACCGATATTTCATTACCCGCCACCCAAACCGATTGGCGGGTAATTTTTTGTATTTTATTTAAAGCCACAATATACGAACGATGTATTCTAATGAATTGATTAGTAGGCAATTGGCTAATACATTCTCCAATATTCTGTCGGCATAGTAATTTTTTATTGGGCAAAATATAAGCCATATAGTTTCCTTCGGCTTCTATATAAAGAATATCATCAAGCAATACTTTTTCTTCTTCGTAGCCTGTTTTTAAAAATATGAAATTGGGGGCTTCTTCACTTCTCGAAAGTTTCATTTCGAGTGCTTTGTTGCAAGCCTTTGTAAATCTGGCGAGTGAAAAAGGTTTCATTAAATAATCAATGGCATCCAATTCAAAACCTTTTACGGCATATTCAGAATAGGCCGTTGTGAAGACAATCATTGGCGTTTTTTGTAAGATGTGTACAAACTCAATCCCCGAAATATCGGGCATTTTTATATCCAAAAATATCAAGTCGATTTTGTTTTGTTGCAAATACGGTATCGCCTCGAAAGCATCGGTAAAAGTAGCTTTTAGGTCAAGAAAAGGCACTTTTTGGGCGTGGATTTCAATCACGTCTAAAGCTCTTGGTTCGTCGTCGATGGCAATGGCAGAAATTCCCAAATTAATGTTTTTTTGCATATTTTCAGTAGATTCCGATAATCAAAGATACAAAATAATCATTGTCAGATGCTTGAATATCAAGCGTGTGGCGGTTTGGATAAATTAGTTCGAGGCGTTTTTTTACATTTTCTAAGCCAATGCCATTATTATCTTGTTCGGGCGAATTTTCCTGTTTTGGGTGCAAACTATTATGTACTTTAAAATACAGTTTCTGGGCATCGTGCGTAAGTGTAATGTATATCCAAGAAGGATTTCGGAAACTTATGCCGTGTTTAAAGGCATTTTCTACGAACGGATTGAGTAACATCGGTGAAATATAAATTTCTCTGTCGCTGTTTTGTATATTGACTTTGATTTCGATGTCATGATTTTCATCAACTCTCATGCGTTGAATATCAATATAGTTGTGTAGATATTCAATTTCTTTACTCAGTGGAATGCGGTCTTGGTGGTTTTCGTTGAGCATAAATCGCATCATATCGCCCAATTTCTGAATACCATCAGAGGTTTTTTCTGCATTTTCTTTCAAAGATACCGAATAAAGGGTGTTTAGGGCATTGAATAAAAAATGTGGATTTATCTGTGAGCGGAGGTTTAACAATTCAGCTGATTTTGAGACAACTTGGGAAGTAAGGACTGTCTTTTCTTTAGTAAATCCTCGTCGGATAATTGCAATAAAAATTGAAGAAAAGATAAAAACTAAAAATACTATTAATGAACCAATAACAAGCTCATTAAAATTAAGAAAAGGTAGCGTGACGACAATATTAACTATAACTGCACCTAAAAAATTGATAATGAGAAAGTTAGTAACTCCCTTTGAAAACTCTTTTGATGGTAAACTTGAGATATAAGGAAGAACTTTGTAGTAAAAGTGTTTTTGTGCAAGATAAGCCGTGGTTCCACCGACACTAATCAACAATATTGCTCGAATTGAACTATATCGAAAACTATCTTGACTGATATTTCCAAATAAAGCTATCAAAATAATGCAGACAGAGATGATTGCATTGAGAGAGTAAGCCAAATACTGATAATTTTCCTCTTTTTCCTCGTTTAGTTTTGTTTGAATAAAGTAGTAAAACTGAGCCAGTACTTCATAAAAGAGAATTATAATCAAAACAAGAATCGTATTTGCAAAAACTGAAAATTTTCGGTATTCTGAATATACTTTAAGTCCAATAATATTTTCGTGATTGTCATGTTTGAAGCGGATGTAAAGTTTCAGATATTCAAAAATCTGAACACTTGAGATACATAAAATGATAACGATTGCAATGAATGTAAAAGTTGTGCTATCAAACTTTTTTTCTTGTAACCTCGGAAAAATTAAATAATGAAAAAATAGCCACGCTACCAAAAACAGCGAAGCCGCCACGATTGTCGGGAAATTGTTGTTTCCTACGTGGTCATAACTGCGGAGGCTTCCCCAAATGATGTTTGAAGGCACTTTGTTGAGTTCGGCAGTCGTAACCATCGAATCAAACTTGCTTGCTTCTTGGAAAAGTCGGCGAATAACGTAGATAACTGTGGCGAAACTAATAAGGATAAATTCGTAACTTCTGATTTTTTGTAATGATTGCATAGCTTTTTCATAATTTTTCAACAAAACTATGCTCAGAAATTACACAAAACTTAAAAATGTTGCAGAAGTGCAGGAAAATGTGATGAAATGGTAGGATAAGTTTCTTTTTCGCTGACACAAGTTGAAAACTTGTGCTACAACGTAATCAAAACCCAATTTTTCTACGTTCGGGTTCTTCCGTAATCACTCTCATTGTATTTCCCACAAAACGATTTTCGTATTTTTCGTGCCAGTACGCCGCCGCCATTTGCCATTTTTCAACGTCGGCTTTTAGTTTCTCGTTTTCGAGTTGAAGTTTTTCCATCGAAAAATCAACGGGATGGAGTTCTATATCCAATAAATCAACAATGCCAACACCCAAAACTCTTGAGATTTCGGTAGCTCTCGAAATCGTCAATTCGGTTTTGTTTCGTTCAATATCGCCGTAAGCCGTAGTCGAGATACCCAACATATCAGCCATGTTTTCTTGCGAAAAACCTTTCATAAGGCGTATTTGACGTATTTTTTCACCTGTGTTCATAGCTTAATGAATACGGGGTCGCCCGTGCGATGTAAAATGAAGAATGGATAATTGTAAAACCTTAGTAATCAGGCATTAATTTGTAATCAAACATCAAACATCGAACATCAAACATCAGTTTATCGCTTTTTCTGAGAAAATATCTGAAATTCTGACTACAAGTTTCTAAAAGAATTAACATCTTTGTATCGAACAAAACGTATTTATAGAAAGTTCTTACTTTGAACTTTGCAGGTAAACGTTCTGTTTTAAATGTAAAGAAACATCAGTCAAAACTGATAATTGATAACTGTTAATTGAAAAAATATGCATTTTGGAGAAGAATTTCGTAAGTATGCCGTACATCACAGAGGCATGAGTGGTTTAGGGATTGATGATTATATGAAACACAATGTTCAGAACATGACTCCAAACATCATCGAAGAGCGTCCGATGCGTTTTGCCGCTATCGACGTTTTTTCTCGTTTGATTATGGATAGAATCATTTTCTTAGGAACTGGAGTTGACGATTACGTAGCAAACGTAGTGGTTGCACAATTGCTTTTCTTAGAATCAGTTGATGCAAAAAAAGACGTTTTGATGTATATCAACAGTCCAGGTGGGTCGGTTTATGCAGGTTTGGGAATGTACGACACCATGCAGTATGTTCGCCCCGATGTGGCTACAATCTGTACATCATTGGCGGCTTCAATGGGGGCGGTATTGTTGGCAGGTGGTGCAGCAGGTAAGCGTTCGGCATTGCCACACGCACGTGTGATGATTCACCAACCAAGCGGTGGAGCTCAGGGGCAATCACGTGATATGGAGATTACTGTGAAGGAAATCATCAAATTACGCCATGAATTATACGAAATCTTGGCAAATCACACTGGCAAACCAATTGAGCAAGTTGAGCAAGATTCTGACCGTGACTATTGGATGAAAGCCGAAGAAGCAAAAACCTATGGTTTGATTGACGAGGTTTTGTACCGTGATAAATAAGAAAAGTCAACAGTCGGCAGTTTATAGTCGATAATTTTACTTTTAAAAGTCTGCGTAATCCAGTTACGCAGACTTTTTTGTTGTAACATCTTAATTTACAGTATTTTATGAAATTTATCATTCATCATTCATCATTCATCATTACTTAGCCCTAACTTTGTAAAAAAATATTCGAAAAAGTATGAGTTCTCTTCCAAGCGGAGCAATTATTGCTCCTTCTGTTTTAGCCGCCGATTTTGCGAATCTCCAACGTGATTGCGAAATGCTCAATGTTTCACAAGCTGACTGGTTTCATATTGATATTATGGATGGTGTTTTTGTGCCAAATATCTCGTTCGGAATGCCAGTTTTGGAGGCAATTCAACGCCACGCCAAAAAGCCACTCGATGTGCATTTGATGATTGTTCAGCCCGAACGATATTTGGAAACCTTCAAGAAATTGGGTGCTGAAATCATCACGGTTCATTATGAGGCTTGTTCGCATTTGCACCGCACGATTCAGCAAATCAAAGATTTAGGCTGCAAAGCAGGAGTTGCACTCAATCCGCATACACCAGTCAATGTGCTTGATGATATTATCCATGATATAGATATGGTGCTGATTATGTCAGTAAATCCAGGTTTTGGTGGGCAAAAATTTATCGAACATACCTACGAAAAAGTCCGTAAAGTACGCCAAATGTCAGCTACTATAATGATTGAAATTGATGGAGGTGTAACTTCTAAAAATGCCAAACAACTCGTTGACGCAGGGGCAAATGCTCTGGTAGCAGGTAGTTTTGTGTTTAGTTCAGCAAATCCGATTCAGACGATTGCAGATTTAAAAAATATTTAATTGATGCAAATACAGCAATTTTTAAAGCAAAACGCCAACTTTGTTCTTGTCGGAATCGTAGTTTTAGCTTTTGGTTTGCGATATTATAAAATAGGTGAACACGGACTGGCTGGCGATGAAAAGTATTCTCTTTTTGTGAGCCAGTTTGTAACTTATGAAGGCAATAATCAGCACGATTCGGTACGAAAGCCTAATGATAAATATTTTACGCCAAAAGAGTTTTGGTCAGAAAAACACTTGCCTGATTTTTTTGATTCAATTGCTCGTTTAGATACTGGCAATGGTGCATTATATACTTATTCGCTGCATTATTGGACAAATATTTTCGGCGTCTCGGATGAAAGTATGAGAATGCCCTCCTTAATTTTTAATCTTCTCACCGTTATTTTGTTATTCTTTTTTGTAAAAGAACATTTTCATTCAAAGAATTTAGCATTACTCGCCTCTTTTTTGGCAGCTATTTCGCCATTTTATATCAATTATTCGCAAGTTGCACGTAATTATAGCCTCAATATGTTTTTGGCTTTATTGGCTACGCATCTTTTTCTACAACTAATTAATGAAGAAGAAACAAATAAAAAACCCGTATTGAAATATTTTCTCTATGGTTGTTGTGCTTTGGCTTGCGAACTATGCCATTTAGCAACTTTTCCCTTGTTTTTGATTCATGCCCTCTATTTTGTTTTATTTTTCAGAAAAAAACGTGGCTATATTGCTTTTACTTTAGCTGCAATTATTCCAATAATCGGTGTGATGTTATGGCTACAAACAGATGGCGGTAGATGGCTCGTTCATTATGTGACCAACAGTGTGAAAGTATATAATCAAATGGCACTTGAAACGCCTGATGAATATTTGAATGTTGCTAATCTGAAGAATATCTTAAAACAAATAAGGCACGTAATTTCAGCCGTATTTTTGCCAGTTGATGGCTATCCGACACTTTCGGTCTTCTATAAAAAAACGTATTTTATAATTCTTACTACGTCAATTTTTTCGTTGATAGTGTTTGGGTATAGTACTTGGAAACTTCAAGATAAAGAACAATTCAGATTAAGGATTTTTCTGTTTTTATTGTCATTTTTGCCAATTTTGACGCTTATTGCTTTTGCTTATCAAGATGGGAATACTTTCCGAATTATGCCTCGTTATGTGGCATATTCGTACAGCTTTTCTTTGGTTTTAGTAGCACTGATAATCAAGGATTTATGGAATAAAAACATTGCTATTAAATACTTGACGCTCGGAGTTTTTACAATACAGTTATTGATGATAGCCAAGCTAATAAATAATGTTTGGGAAGATAAAGCACCACGTTATTTTATGCAATTTTCTGAACCTCGTCAACAAAATCCTTATCAATTTGCTGCACAAAATATACTTAAAGTGTATGCCAAAGGTGATACAGTATTGTACCCATCAACTTTTGTTGAAAAACGAGGAGGAGTTGGAATGCCAACTTTTTCGGTTGTTGATGCTCAATTGACTAATTTTTATTTACCCCGAAACTCAGAAATCATCCAACGAGTAAATGTTAATGAAGAAAATAAGATAATACTCAAGAAAGCAAATGGAAGCCAAAAACTGATATTTGATTTTGAGGGAGCTAAATATCGGTACTGAAAAATATTGATAAGTAGTCAAGAGTCAATACTTTACGGAGGATAGCTGATGCAGGTCTTTTGCGAGACTTGATTTTAGGCAAAAATTGCTCCAAAATAAAGAAAAAACGCAATTTGTACCATAGTTTACTTGGTTACAAATTGCGTTTTTTACTTTGATTATCAATAGAATATAATTCTAAAACAGATGCTAATGATATTTAGGGGCAAAAAATCAAGAAGCTATCAGTTCTTTAATGTCTCTGATTATTTTATCGGCAAGGTTTGAGGCTGTTGTCTCAAACTCTGACTCGGCATAAATTCTGATGATAGGCTCAGTATTTGATTTGCGTAAATGAACCCATTCTTTTTCAAAATTAATCTTTACGCCGTCTTCAGTATTTATCGGATAGCGGTCGTATTTGTCTTTTATTTCATCCAAAATACCATCAACATTCAAATCAGCGGTAAGTTCTACCTTCTTTTTAGCGATATGATAATTTGGGTAAGTATTACGCAAAAAGCCAATTGGTTTGTTAAATTTGGCTAAATGGCTCAAAAATAAGGCAATTCCGACCAAAGCATCACGTCCGTAGTGGAATTCTGGGTAGATGATTCCTCCGTTTCCTTCGCCACCGATGATTGCACCCACTTCTTTCATTTTAGTCACAACATTAACCTCGCCAACGGCAGCCGTGTGATATTCACCACCTGCTTTGAGCGTAACGTCTTTGAGTGCCAAAGTTGAAGAAAGGTTTGAAACCGTAGTTAAACCTTCTTTGTTTTTAGTATTTTGTAAAATATAATCGGCTACTGCTACGAGTGTGTATTCTTCGCCGAAAGGCTCACCATCTTCGTTGATGAAAGCGAGTCTATCCACATCGGGGTCAACAACAATACCTAAATCATAGCTACCTTTGCGTAATTCGCCCGAAATTTCTCTTAAATTTTCGGGTAATGGCTCAGGATTATGAGCAAAAACACCCGTTGGTTCGCAGTTTATCTTCTTGATTTCGTTTACGCCCAGGGCTTCTAAAAGCATCGGTACGGCAATTCCACCCGAAGAGTTTACGGCATCGACACAAATTTTGAAATTAGCTTTAGCAATGGCTTCTTTATCGACCAAAGGCAATGCTAAAATCATCTCGATGTGTTTCTGTAAATAAGTATCGTTGGTTTCAACCTTTCCCAAACTTTTCACATCGGCATACTCCGCACTGTCGTTTTCGGCAATTGCCAATAATGCTTCGCCATCGGCACCCGAAATAAACTCACCTTTTGAGTTGAGTAATTTAAGAGCGTTCCACTGAATTGGGTTATGGCTTGCAGTAAGAATTATTCCGCCCAGAGCATTTTCGAGAGGAACGGCAATTTCAACAGTTGGGGTAGTAGATAGACCTAAATCAATCACATCAAAACCTAAACCTACGAGGGTAGCCGATACTAAATCAGAAACCATTTTGCCCGATAAACGAGCATCACGACCGATTACGACACGAAGGGGCTTCTCAGTATTAGTGTTTTTAAGCCAAGAACCGTAAGCAGCAGTAAATTTTACAACATCTAAGGGGGTCAAGGAATCGCCACTTTTTCCGCCAATAGTTCCTCGAATACCTGAAATTGATTTGATAAGCGTCACTGTAAATAGAGTTTTTGGTTACTTTATAAGTGTGCAAAGATACGAAAAACATCTCAATGTTTTTGAGTAGTTTAGATTATAATATGAAATAAATACTCAGAAAACTAAATTTTAATAGTGATTTTGCCTTAAATTTAACACTCTTGTATTTTAAGCATCATCAATTTTTAGAGATGCTTGAGGTTTTGGAGATTTTAAAACAAATAATATGCTGAAAAAATATATTCAAATAGTAGTCTTGTTGCTAACAGTTGTGATGTCGATTTTTTTGTGGGAAAAATTCAAGAATTTTAACCCCTTTGCTATCAAAGATATTCAAACAACTCACAATATGGTTTTGAAAGAAATGACGGTTTTGGGGAAACTCGAATTATCGAATTTTGCTTTTAGAGATGTAGTTGAGCAGGAACTCGTGCGAGATTATTTTCCCAATCCAAAAGCCATTTTAATTGTGCAAGGCGAAGCCATCGGTTGTATAGATTTATCCAAAATCAAAGCCGATGATATTGCTACTAAAGATGATACGTTAATCGTGCATCTGCCTGACCCTGAGCTGTGTAGCTACCGAATCGACCACAGTAAATCGAAAATTTATGATACCGAATATGCTTTTATGAACGAGCAATCGTTGATGAACGAAGCCTACGCTCGTGCCGAAGCAAAAATCAAACAATCAGCACTCGAAATGGGTATTCTCGACCAAACCAAAAAGAATGCCGAATTGGTTTTAAAACCACTTTTGGAGAATATTTCGGGCAAAAAAGTAGTACTTCAATACAGAATGAAAGCTACTTTGGAGCGGTTGAAGTGATGGCTATTTGTTATTGGGAAATTAGTTATTGGAAAATTTGTTTACTATTTGAAACCTTAAAATTGAAAAAGCGTTTCCATTAACTAAACTTTTCCCCCAAAAGCTAAATCTCCTGCATCGCCCAAACCTGGTACAATGTATGATTTTGAGTTCATTTCTTCATCAACATCACCTACCCAAAGGCGGCATTGTGGCAGACGTGCTTTAATAAAACGTACACCTCTTTGGCTTGCGATAGCCGATACAATATGAGTTTTGGCTGGTATTCCGTAGCGTAGCATGGCGTGATAAGCCTTTTCGATTGATTTTCCAGTTGCCAGCATTGGGTCACAGATAATTAGCACTTTGCCGTGTATATCTGGGCTTGTGATATAGTCCATTTCTATCTCAAACGCCTCTTTTTCGTCATGTTTGCCTCTATATGCACCGATAAAAGCGTTTTCTGCTTTATCGAAATAGTTGAGTAGCCCTTGATGCAAAGGTAAACCCGCCCGAAGAATCGTAACCAAAACCACATCTTGCGAAATATGATAAGTTTTCTTTACGCCCAGTTGCGTAGAAATTTCTTGTTTTTGAAAACCCAATGTTTTGGATATTTCGTAGGCAAAAACTTCACCCAAACGCTCCAAGTTTCTGCGAAATCGCATCGAATCTTTTTGCATCTGTTCGTCTCTTAATTCAGAAAGAAAGTGATTGGCTAAGGAGTTATTTTCGGTCAGAACAAACATGATAGCTTTGAATTTACGATTTACGAATGATTTAGATGGCTTATATTCAGCGTATTTAGTTGAAATATTTGTCGATTTATCTGATTTAGCTCACATGTAAAATTAAAACAGAAATGGTTTTTGACTGGCATTCCAGCGGAGTCCTACCGAAAAAATTATATTCTTTTTATCATCAGCATCGCCCGACAGATTGGTGTTTCGGTTTTGTGCCTTTAAGTCAGCGAAAAGATTGTGAGCAATCATGTATGATGCTCCAAGCTGATAAAATTTTGTATTTACTGTGAGTCCTTGTCCGATTTTATTACCGAATTCGGATGGTCGTGCAAAATTATAATCTCGTAAAATATCACCACCCCAATTGGTAATATTAAAGTCTTTTCCTTGTCGGTCAAGCATTGCTGTGAAATTAAGAAACAAACGCTCCGTTGGTTGATAACGGCCAATGAGCAAAAGTTCTTTGAAATTTGCCCCAAGCGGATGAGCCAGCGGCAGGTTATAATTGACATAATTACTGTAAGTCGAATTATGGCTATACATATATGGTCTTACTACATTATATTCTGCCTGAAAATCAAGGTTTTGTATTCCCAAAACATCAATGTAACGTCCGCCAATTTGGGCAGCGTATTTCTTTGCCCACCAGCCATCTTGCTTGAAATATTTTACATTAAACTCATCCAATACTAATTGTCCATAAAGCGAAAAGTGTCGTTTGAAATTATACTTAAAATTTAATCCTGCTATCGAATTATCGACACTTCCGATATGCCCTTCGGCAAAACGTAGAAATATTACTGGATTTAGGTAATTAATATCAAATCCAACTTGGCGTTTACCAAAAATAATGCTCTCAAAAACCCCAATATTTAGATTTTGACCAATATTCACGCTCAAATGATGCATCGAAAAATATTTTGGCGGGATTTGTTCTGTTCCGTTAACCGCCACAGGAATTTGTTTGTTTATCATCTGAGCAAACAAATTCATGTACTGAAAACGCCCGATGTTGGTTGTAACTTTTAGGTGTAAGTAAGGAGCAGAAAAGTCAGATAAAATCATCGAACGAACGCCCGAACCAATAAAGTTTTTATCATGGCCAAACTGAATTTGCACACTTTTAAGTGCTTGAAACGTAATATAACCCCTTGCAGAAAAGAAATCTGCCAAATATTTACTCGAATCAGCATTAGGAATTTTGGTGAAACCCTCGTAAGGATTGGCATTGTATTGTCGGCCATATTCTCTCACATAATCAGGATAAACCATTTGGTTTTCGGTAAGCATTGAGTAAAAACCAAGTTTTCTGTTCAATGTTCCTCGTACTTCAATGCCACGTGTATTGGTGTAAGGTGTTTCTTTCGCAAGATTATCTCGGGCAAAAGTAAACTGAAAAATCGGACTGACGTGAAAATCAATATCTTTGGTTTGAGTGCTATAAAAGTCAGATTTTTTTCGCAGTAAATGCGTCCACAAAGGTTTTTGGCTATTACTTTGTGGGAGTTTTTCATCATCCAGCCATTCCCAACTATCATTTTGTAGATATGCTAAATTAAAACGGTCAGTTTTTGAAAGTTTGGCCTTTTTGTCGGTTTCTAAATCAACCGAAAGCTTCACCAAATCTTTTCTTCTTACAGGTTTTATATTAGTATGAAGGCCCGACAAACTGCCACTTTTTATCTCATAGCGTTCGATTAGATTTGAATAATCTTCGTTGAGTGGGGCAAAATTACTTTGAGCCATAAGACCTGATTGGCTCATGAGAAACAAAAAAAGTAATATACTCAATTGCCGAAATAGGAGTGGAGCGGTGCTTTGGATAGTTACAGATTTAAGATATTTTATAAAACACAATCCCATTAAAATATGTTATTTTTGACAGAAGCAGCTTTTACGCTGTTTCTAATAAGCATTAAGTTGTGCGAAAATACAGATAATTCCCCATTATATGTAAATCATCTGTTAGATTTGTAAATAAATTAGTGATTGGCTTCGGTCAGTAGCTTTTAGCTTCAATAAATATGAAATCATTTGTCATTCCAGAAATTTATAAGAGTAATATTATCGGTAAAATCAAAGAAGCTCGTCGAGCAAAAGATAAACTGAAAAAAGATTTTACGCCAACTGTACTTGATTTTGGTTCGGTTAAGTTTCTGATTGCCCGTCATTTCGGCTTTTGTTATGGTGTAGAAAATGCCGTCGAAATTGCCTACAAAACTATTAACGAAAACCCCGATAAGCGTATTTTTTTCTTGAGCGAAATGATTCACAACCCCGATGTAAATGCCGATTTACTCTCGCAAGGAGTGAAGTTTTTGATGGATACAAAGGGAAATCAACTAATAGATTGGCAAGAACTCAAACCCGAAGATGCGGTAGTTGTACCAGCTTTCGGAACTACGATTGAGATTCAGCAGCAACTTTCTTTGCTCGGAAT
>JBKBSS010000059.1:0-9677 GCA_046291385.1 Emticicia sp.
ATTGCTGTTCGTTTGTTTTTCCGATTAATATTTTTCATACGATTCAATTTTCACAGTTGAAAACCATCGTTATTGAAAAGAAAAATATCTTATCTTCTTCTTCGGCCAATATTATTTCGGCCTATCTTTCTTCTATTTGGCAACCACCAAGATTCTGATTTCATTTTATAAAATTGTTCGCTACTTGTAGCACAAGTTTTCAACTTGTGCCACTTACTTGAGCAATCGTAATAATTTCAAATTGTCAAAATTCTTTACCTCAACTAAAATTGAAGCAAATAAATAATTGACAAATAATATCAAAAACACTAAATCATGCTAAATTCAATCATTGGGTTTGCCATCAAAAACAAACTCATCGTTGGGCTATTCACAATCGCCCTCATTGGCTATGGTAGCTACGAAGTTACCAAATTGCCAATTGATGCCGTGCCTGATATTACCAATAATCAAGTACAAGTCATTACGATTGCCCCGTCGTTTGGAGCAACCGATATTGAGCGACTCGTGACGTTTCCTATCGAACAAGCAAATAATAATATTTCGGGACTTCACGAAATCAGAAGTTTTTCTCGCTTCGGACTTTCGCTCGTAACCATCGTTTTCGATGATGAAACCGATATTTATTGGGCAAGACAGCAAGTTGCCGAACGCCTTCAAAAAGTACAAACCGAAATTCCTGCGGGCATTGGTGTTCCCGAACTTGGGCCTGTTTCTACGGGTTTGGGCGAAATTTATCAATACGTCGTTCGTCCGAAAGAAGGTTATGAATCAAAATACGATGAAACCGAACTCCGAACCATTCAAGATTGGATAGTTCGCCGCCAACTTTTGGGCGTAAAAGGCGTGGCCGAAGTGAGTAGCTTTGGTGGGAAACTCAAGCAATATTCCATCGAAATCGACCCTCGCAGACTTCAATCAAATGGCATCACGATAAGCGATGTTTTCAAGGCTCTCGAAAGTAATAATCAAAATACGGGCGGTGCTTACATCGAAAAAGGCTCAACGGCTCTATTTATCAGGAGTGAAGGTTTGATTGGAAACATCGAAGACATCAAAAATATTGCTGTTAAAAATCTTGGCGGTACTCCCCTATTTATCCGTGATGTTGCCGAAATAAAAATCGGTCACGCCACTCGCTACGGAGCAATGACTTTCAATGATAAAGGCGAAGTTTCGGGGGCGGTCGTGATGATGCTCAAAGGTGCAAACAGCAGCGAAGTTATTAAGAATGTAAAAGACCGTGTTACTCAAATTCAGAAAACTCTACCCGAAGGCGTACTCATCGAACCATTTCTCGACCGAACAAAAATGGTCAACAACGCCATCGGAACGGTTGAAAAGAATTTGCTGGAAGGTGCATTGATTGTGATTTTTGTCTTGGTGCTTTTTCTCGGAAATTTCCGTGCGGGAATTTTGGTTGCTTCGGTGATTCCGCTGGCGATGCTTTTTGCTATTATAATGATGAATCTTTTTGGCGTAAGCGGAAACCTAATGAGCCTCGGAGCATTAGATTTTGGTTTGATTGTCGATGGAGCGGTCATTATTGTCGAAGCCGTCATGCACGTACTGGCAGGCAAACACGCCCACGGACGAGCTTCATACACACAAGCCGAAATGGATGATATTACCAACAAATCGGCAGGAAAAATGATGAATAGTGCCGTTTTTGGGCAAGTCATTATCTTAGTCGTTTATTTGCCAATCTTCACTTTACAAGGCATAGAAGGCAAAATGTTTAAGCCAATGGCACAAACGGTGGCTTTTGCATTGTTGGGGGCATTTATTTTATCGCTTACCTATATTCCGATGATGAGTGCGGTGTTTTTGAGCAAAAAAACCAAGCACGAACCCAATATTTCGGATAGATTGATGGCGAAAATCGAACACGCTTATCAATCGGCTTTGACGAAAGTTATTGGTTTTCCGAAAATAGTCTTGGGAGCAACAATCGGGCTTTTTGTGCTTGCTGTTTTTGTTCTAACAACGCTCGGTGGCGAGTTTATTCCTGCCCTCGAAGAAGGCGATTTTGCGGTTGATACAAGGGTTTTGACAGGAAGTAGCTTAAAAACAACAGTTGAAAATACTACAAAAACGGCTCATATCTTAAAAACGAGGTTTCCTGAAGTAGAAAAAATCGTAACAAAAATTGGTAGTGGCGAGGTTCCAACCGACCCAATGCCAATGGAAGCCAGCGATATGATGGTAATTTTGAAAGATAAAAGCGAATGGACTTCAGCCGAAACTTTTGATGAGTTAGCCGAAAAAATGGGCAAAGCCCTCGAAGAAGTACCAGGTGTAACGGCTGGTTTTCAGTATCCAGTTCAGATGCGTTTCAATGAGCTAATGACTGGTGCGAGACAAGATGTTGTATGTAAAATTTTCGGTGAAGATTTAGATACACTCACCAAATACGCCCATCATTTGGGTGAAATTGTGAATACCGTTGAAGGTGCAAAAAACCTTTACGTAGAAAGTGTTTCGGGAATGCCACAGGTAATTATTGCCTATAAACGAGACATGATTGCTCAATATAATCTAACGATTTCGGACATTAACAAAATCGTGAATACGGCTCTGGCAGGGCAAAGCACAGGAATGGTTTTTGAAGGCGAAAAACGCTTTGATTTGGTCGTAAGGCTGGCTGGTGAGCAGAAAAAAGATATTCAAGATATTCAAAATTTGCTCATTCCAACGCCACAAGGCACGCAAATTCCACTTTCAGCTTTGGCTGATGTGGCTATAAAAGATGGACCAAATCAGATTCAAAGAGAAGATGCCAAACGCCGAATTGTAGTAGGTTTCAATGTCAGAGGACGAGATGTGCAAACCATCGTGAATGAATTACAAGGCAAAATCAATAAAAAAATCAAATTTCCGACGGGCTATTATGTAACCTACGGCGGAGCTTTTGAAAACTTAAACGCTGCCAAACAAAGATTGATGATTGCCGTACCAGTTTCGTTGATTTTGATATTTTTATTGTTGTTTTTTGCTTTCAATTCAATCAAACACGGCTTGTTGATTTATTCGGCAATTCCGCTTTCGGCCATTGGTGGTATTTTCTTTTTGGCGATGCGTGGCTTGCCTTTCAGTATCAGTGCGGGGGTTGGTTTTATTGCCTTGTTTGGTGTGGCGGTTTTGAACGGAATCGTTTTGATTGCTGAATTTAATCGTATAAAACACGATGGTGAACAAAACCTGCGGAAAGTAGTAATCAAAGGCACAAACCTACGTTTACGTCCAGTTTTAATGACGGCCTTCGTGGCATCATTGGGCTTTTTACCGATGGCACTCAGCAACGGTGCAGGAGCGGAAGTTCAACGCCCGCTGGCAACGGTTGTAATTGGTGGCTTACTCGTGGCCACTTTTTTGACACTCTTTGTTTTACCGATTTTATACATGGTTTTTGAAGGAAGTACCAAAGTTATTTCACCAAAAGCTACGATTATTTTACTTTTCTTCGCTTTTACGCTTTCAGCCAACGCCCAAACGCCAATCAATTTGGAAACTGCCATTGATGTTGCTTTAAAAAATAATCTTTCGATAAAAAACGAAAAACTCAAAGCCGATTATCAGAAAAGTTTGATAAATACTACCAAGATGATTCCGACAAGCACCTTTGCTGCCGAATTTGGGCAAATCAATAGTATTTATTTGGATTCAAGATTGAGCATCGGGCAAAGCCTTAGTTTTCCGAAAGTTTACGAAAGTCAGAAAACGCTTTATAACGAACTTTGGAAAAGTAGCTCGCTGAATGTGGCAATCACCGAGCATGAACTCAAAAAACAAGTAACGCAAACTTTCTATCATTGGGTATATTTGCAACAAAAACGCCAACTTTTGCAGTTTGCTGATAGCCTTTACGCTACTTTTTTGAATCGTACCGAACTTCGTTTGGCCAAAGGCGAAAGTAATATTTTGGAGAAAGTAACCGCCGAAAATCAACTCGGACAAATCAATGTGCAGTTGCTACAACTCAAAGACGATATTGAACTCACCCAATTACGTTTTCGATATTTGCTCAATAGCTCGGACAATTATTTGCCGACTTTCAGCAATTACAAACTAACTTTAAATATAAAAACTGACCTCGAAATGCTAAAAGAGCATCCGAATATGCAATTTTTGAGCCAACAACAGCAAATTGCCGATGCCATGATTGAGGTAGAAAAAAAGAAACTTTTACCGACTTTGTCTTTCGTTTATAACAATGGAAGCATCAGAGGAACAGGAGCGGATAATGTAGTTTATAATGGTTGGCACAGATTTCAATCGGTACAAATTGGCGTTGGAATTCCGATTTTTACGACTGCTCAAAAAGCCAAAATTAATAGCGAAAAAGTGAATAAACTTGTGGTAGAAAACAATTATTCGGTAGGTTTACAGCAACTCAATAATGCTTATTTGGTGGCTTTGGGTGAAAACAACAAGTTTCAGAAAACGGTTGATTATTACGAAAAATCGGCACTTTCTAACGCCACTTTGATTAATACAACCGCCCAACAGCAATTGATAAATGGTAGCATTAATTATCTCGAATGGGTAACGCTCACCAACCAAGCAACCAGCATTCGGAACGATTATATTGAGGCCATCAAAAACCTCAACGAAAGCATTATTCAAATAAATTCGTTGGTAAATAAGTAGGACAGGTTTTCAAACTGGCAATGGGTAACAAGTAGATTTGTAGAACAATTTTGTAAATTGTTCCTCACGACACGATAAACAACTCACAAAATTGTTCCACAATAAAAAAATATCATGACAGAAAAAAAAGTAAATCCGATTCGGATGCAGCAAATTTTGGTAGCAGTTTCGGTGGCATTATTTGTCATCAAACTCGTTGCTTGGTGGCTCACTTCGTCAGTGGCAATTTTGACCGATGCACTCGAAAGCAGTGTCAATGTAATTGCGGGTTTTATTGGGCTTTACAGCATCATTCTTTCATCGAAACCCCGTGACAAAGAACACCCTTACGGACACGGCAAAGTCGAATTTCTTTCGTCGGCCATTGAGGGCGTACTGATTACGATTGCGGGTTTTATCATCATTTACGAAGGAATCAATAATTTTATTCATCCGCACGAGCTAAAACAACTTGATTTTGGTTTGGCGTTGGTGGCTCTTACGGGTGCTATCAATTATTTGGTTGGCTATTATTGCATCAAAAAAGGTCGTGAAGAAAACTCGCCGATTTTGGTTGCCAGCGGTTCACATTTGCAGTCGGATACTTATTCTTCTATTGGTCTTTTGGTTGGTGTTGGCCTCATCATGCTCACGGGCTACGCTTGGATTGATAGCATTGCGGCCATCATTTTTGCTTTTATTATTATTTACACAGGCTACAAAATTATCAGAAAATCAGTTTCGGGCATTATGGATGAGTCTGATAGTGTAATTATTGAACAAATCGTGGGAATTTTGAACGAACACCGCCAAACCGATTGGATTGATGTACATAATATGCGAGTGATTGACTACGCAGGTTTTTATCACATCGACTGCCATCTGACGGTGCCGTATTATATCAATGTCAACGATGCCCACGAAGTTCTCGACAGGCTTACTATTTTATTCAAGCAACATTTTGATGATAAAGTAGAGTTTTTTATTCACGTTGATGGCTGTATTCCAGCAAAACAATGTGGTATTTGTAACATCCAGAATTGTCAAGTACGACAATCTCCATTTATTAATCACGTCAGTTGGACACACGAAAATATCTTATCCAACAATAAACATACTTTGAAGAATGAAAAATTTAGTTAAATATTTCGAGAAAATACTCTTATTAAGTACACTTTTTGTCATCACTTCTTGCGGAAGCAAAACAGCCACCCAAGAAGCAACCGATTCAACGGTAATTGAAAGTTCGGTTGCAAACTTAACCGAAAAACAAGTGCAAAGTATCGGCATTACGACTGGAACTTTGGAACAAAAGTCTTTTTCAACTATCTTGAAAGTGAGTGGAAAAGTCGATGTTCCACCACAAAACCTGATTTCGGTGAGTGTTCCGTTGGGTGGCTATCTCAAATCGTCGCACCTAATTCCAGGAATGTTTGTGCGTAAAGGCGAAAGCATTGCCATTATCGAAGACCAACAATATATTCAGTTGCAACAAGATTTCTTGACGACTCAATCGAAAATTAGTTTTCTTGAAAACGAATACCAACGCCAAAAAGAACTCAATCAAAGCAAAGCAAGCAGCGATAAGGTTTTCCAACAAGCCGAAATGGAGCTAAAAACCCAGAAAATTTTGGTAAAATCGTTGGCCGAAAAACTCAAACTGGCAGGAATTAACCCCGAAAAATTGAATGAAAATTCAATCTCGAAAAGCATCAATATTTACTCGCCAATTAATGGTTATGTGAGCAAAGTAAACGTCAATATTGGTAAATATATTTCCCCTACCGATGTGATGTTTGAGTTGGTCAATACAAGCGATATTCACTTGGCTTTAAAGATTTTCGAGAAAGATTTAGACAAACTCAGCATCGGGCAAAAAGTGGTTGCTTATACAAATACTTATCCCGACAAAAAATATCCTTGCGAGATTTTGTTGATTGGAAAAAGCCTAAGCGAAGAACGCAACACCGATGTTCACTGCCATTTTGAAGTTTACGACAAAGCCTTAATTCCTGGTACATACATGAATGCCGAAATTGCGGTTACGAATGCCAAATCGTATGTTTTACCCGAAGATGCTATCGTGAGATTTGAGAACAAATACTACGTTTTTGTAAAGAAAATAGCAACGCAATTTGAAATGATTGAAGTACAAATCGGCAATACCGAAAAAGGTTTAACCGAAATCATTAAGACAGAAAACCTTAATAATCAGACTTTTGTCATAAAAGGAGCTTATTCGCTTTTGATGAGCTTGAAAAATAAATCGGAGGAATAAGTCAATTTACGAATTACGATTTACGAGAGGGAACAGATTCGTAAATCGTAATTCGTACCTCGTAAATCTCTGCTATGCTTTCTTTACTTTATATCCACGCAAACCAAAATACAGCACCACCGCAAAGCAAGCCAAAGGCACAACGTAGGCCGTTTGAATATTGCTAACGTCAGAAACACGGCCCATAATCAAGGGAAAAATTGCTCCACCAACAATCGCCATAATCACCAACGAAGAACCCAGCTTTGTTTCTTCGCCCAACGATTGCACACTCAATGAAAAAATCGTCGGAAACATAATCGACATAAAAAACTCGACGCCAATCAATCCATAAACTGACATCATTCCGCCATTCAGCACAATAATTGCCAACAAAACGATGCACAACGCCGAATAAATCGTCAAAAGATGATTGGGGCTTATAAAACGCATCAAAAATGTACCCACAAAACGCCCAATCATAAAGCCAAGCAAGGCAATTGCTAAATAATCAGCCGCCGATTTTTCATCAATTTGAGCAGTTTGATAAAGATAACGAATAAAAAAACTCGACACACAAACTTGAGCTCCCACATAAAAAAACTGAGCAATTACGCCCCAAGTAAGGTGGCTATGTCGCCAAATAGATTGCGAACCGCCCGACATATTTATTTCGTGAGCATCTTCTGTCACTTCGGGTAAATTGGTTTTATACAAAATAGCCGCTACAACAAGCACAATTATGCCAATAACGATATAAGGCATTTTTACGGCCGAAGCCTCATTGTCTAAATAAGCATTGAGTTGCTCAACCGACATTCCAGCCATTTGGGTTTCTGAAAGCGTCACCCCCGACAAGATGAACATCCCTCCTATTTTTGGGGCGATTGATGCCGCCAAACCATTGAAAGACTGAGCAAAATTCAATCTTTGTGTAGCACCTTCGGGGTCGCCCAAAACCGTCATATATGGATTTGCGGCAGTTTCCAAGAAAGTTAAACCTGATGCAATTACAAAAAGAGCTGTCAAGAAAAAAGAAAAAACACGGGTATTGGCCGCAGGAACAAACAAAAATGCACCAATCGCAAAAGTGATAAGCCCCGCAATGATACCAGTTTTATAGCCATATTTTTTCATGACCATTCCCGCAGGAATCGCCATTACGAAATAAGCCACAAAAAACGCACTATCAATCAAAGCCGACTGAAAATCAGTAAGTTGACACGCTTTTTTGAGGTGAGGAATTAATATCGGATTGAGATTATGGGCAAAACCCCACAAAAAAAACAGCGAGGTGAGCAATATAAATGGAAAAAGATACTTGTTTTTCATAAGAATAAGTAATGGTGTAAGGTTGTAATATGGGCGAATATAGATTAAAATGCTCAATTATTCATTTATCCCATAAAATCTAAAGGCATTTTTACCAAAAACCTTTGTTTTTTCTAAAGTTGAAAAATCTTTCGTGTAAGTTTCAATGATTCCCTTCACTTGAGCGTATTCGCCCGCAACTAAACAAACTGGCCAATCCGAACCAAACATGATTCTATCTGTTCCGAAAGCATCAAAAACTACATCTAAATAGGGTTTTATCTGCTCGTAAGTCCAATTTTTCCAGTCAGCTTCTGTGATAATCCCCGAAACTTTGCATTGCAGATTTTCAAATTTTGCCAACGATTTAACATCTCTCTCCCATTCATCAATCAAACCTGCTTTAATGTATGGTTTGGCGATGTGGTCAAGCACAAAAGGTTGGTCAGGAAAAGCTGCCACAAAGTTTTGGGTAGCAACCAAATGCTTCGGAAAAATGAGAACATCGTAAGTAAAACCATAATTTTTGAGTTTCGATATTCCACGCAAGAAACTGGGACGAAGCATAAATTCTACATCGGGTTCGGCTTGCAAAACGTGCCTAAAACCTACCAATTTTTTCTCAGTTTTCCATTCGTTTAGCTGTTCGTCGATATTCTCGGCTTGCAGGTCAATCCAACCAACTACTGCTTTTATGAAATCATTTTTATTGGCCAAATCAAGCAAAAAATTTGTTTCTGCCAAACTTTGGTCGGCTTGTACCGCTACACACGCATCAATAGTATTTTGCTGCAAAATTGGCTGTAAATCTTCGGGATAAAAATTTCGTTGAATAACCGACATCTCATCAGTAATCCACGAATTACGGATAGGGTCGAAAGTCCAAAAATGTTGGTGCGAATCAATCGTCATTTTTTATATTTTTTCTCAAAGTTATTGAATATACTGTAAACTAAGTTAGTGTAGTTTTTCAAGAACTGATTGTAGAACAATGCAGACTATAAAAATTCAAAGAAACTTAATCAACGGTGCAATAGCATAATATAAATAAAAAATTGCATTAATTTTTTATTTATATGCGTAAACTTTTACTAAGTTTTTCTTGCATAATTCGATTAATATTTATATTTTTGGATTAAAGTTGTGTGGATTTAGTAGTAGAAAAGGCTGTGGGAATTTTACCCATAGCCTTTCTTTATTTTTATTGGCGGTTATTCACAAAAAACTTACTTTTAAACTGCATTTTGGGTTTTTCTCTCAAAATAAAAATCTCTTTTCTTATTATCACAATGAACGAATCGGAGCTTCGTTCCACAAAAAATGAGCAAAATTACTGACGAACTTCAAGCCATTGCTACGCCCCAAAGAGCCGAAACTTCTACTTGGTTTTTCAAAACTGGAAAAGGTCAATATGGCGAAGGTGATGTTTTTATCGGTGTTTCAAACCCCAATTTACGAGCAGTTTGCAAGAAATATCTTT
>JBKBSS010000059.1:9776-12833 GCA_046291385.1 Emticicia sp.
TGTTGAAATTTGATGAACTCCAAGAATTGTTGAATAGCGAAATTCACGAGTACCGCATGGCGGCTTTGATGATTTTGGTCGAACAAATGAAAAAAGCCAAAGGCGAAACCTCACGAGAAATTGTTGAATTTTATCTGGATAATACGCACCGAATCAATAACTGGGATTTGGTCGATTGTTCGGCTCGTGACATCGTGGGGCTTTATTTATTCGATAAAGACCGAAATATTCTTTACGATATGGCTCGCACCGACCACCTCTGGACTCAGCGAATTTCAATCATTGCTACGCACTATTTTATCAACAAAAAACAGTTTTTGGATACACTCAAAATCTCCGAAATTCTGCTTTCGCACAAGCACGATTTGATTCATAAGGCAGTCGGCTGGATGCTGCGTGAAGCATGGAAAAAGCAAGGCGAAGAACAAGTTGAGGCATTTCTTGAACAAAATATCGGTCAAATTCCTCGCACAGCTCTAAGATATGCTATTGAAAAAATGAGTGATGAACGAAAAAAATATTTTATGACGCTCAAATGATTATTCATAAATTGGTTTTGAACTACTCAGAAAACAACAAATAAAAACTTATCTTCATCAAACCCTACACTTTATTTCATAATGAACAAACGCCAATTCTTCAAAACCATAACCGCTTCAAGCCTTGCCCTGCCCTCATTTGGGAAAAGTTTGGATAAAACACTTACTAAGTTTGATTTACAAAAACCCAAAGAATTAGCAAAAAACGAAGATTTTTGGGCAGAAATCAGGAAATCTTATCGAATTAAACCCGATTATATAAACCTCGAAAATGGCTATTATTCGTTTGCTCCGCAAGAAACCTTGGAAGCATTTATTGGTAATGTGCGAGAAATCAATTGGCAAGCGTCTTACTATATGCGTACTCGACAATTTGATGATAAAGCCGAAGCTCGCAAGAAATTGGCAGATTTAGCGGGATGTTCGATGGAAGAATTGATAATTACGAGAAACACCACCGAATCGCTTGATACGGTGATTGCGGGCTACGACTGGAAAGCTGGCGATGAGGCAATAATGGCGATGCAAGATTACGGGGCAATGCTTGATATGTTTAAGCTACAAGCCCGCCGATATGGTATTGTGAATAAAATTGTGTCGATACCGAATCATCCACAATCTGATGAAGAAATTATAGAAATTTACGAAAAAGCCATTACGCCCAAAACTCGACTGTTGATGGTTTGTCATGTAATAAATATCACGGGGCAGGTTTTACCAATCCGAAAAATCTGTGATATGGCTCATGCCAAAGGCGTCGATGTAATGGTTGATGGAGCTCATGCTTTGGCTCATATCGACTACAAAATCAGTGATTTGGGTTGTGATTACTACGGAAGTAGCCTGCATAAATGGCTCAGCGTGCCACTCGGAGCGGGACTTTTGTACGTAAAAAAAGACAAAATCAACAAATTATGGCAAATGTTTGGCGATATGGGCTACCAAGATGACGATATTCGGAAATTGAATCATACAGGAACGCACCCAGTACATACTGACCTCACGATTAGCAATGCGATTGATTTTCATCAAAAGATTGGTATCCAACGCAAAGAAGCAAGGCTACGTTTCTTGCAAGAATATTGGACAAAGCAAGTGCGAGACATTCCAAATATTGTGCTAAATACTCCAGCCGATGCTCAACGTGCGTGCGGCATCGCTAATGTTGGAATAAAGACCATAAAACCTGCTGATTTAGCAAAGATATTACTCAATAAATATAAAATCTGGACGGTAGCCATTAATTATGCCAATGTGCAAGGCTGCCGAATTACACCAAATATTTATACTTCAACTGCCGAATTAGATAAATTTGTGGCAGCTTTGAAGGAACTGGCGGTTTAATATTACCATAAAAAACGTCGGCAAGGGTTCAATCCCACGTTTGCCGACGTTGAATAGTATATTGAACTTCCAAATTGGATGTTTCCACGAAAAAATCATTTTACTTTCAAGACCACTTTCGAGTTAATGTCTTTTACGGATGAGATTTGAACCGAAATTTGGTTTTCACTTATGCCTTTTTCAAGCAAAACCTCTCTGATGGCATACGCACGGTCTTCGCCGAGTGTTCCCGTCAAACTTTGTGAACCACCAGCAATCGTAATTTGTGATTTGCGGTTAGCTTTTAAAAATTTTACGACTGCATCTAAATCACCTTTTGAACTTATTTCAGCACTATTTCTTTTGAAATCAGTATTCAGACTTATCCATGACTTACTACTTTGCAATTGCTGATTTATGTCGCTGCCATCTGAAGAAAAACTTTCGGTTACGGTAGCTTTTGGAGTTTCTTTAACTTTGATTTCTTCTGTTTTTTTCTCAATTGGTTTAGTTTGAAATTCGTCAGTTTTTAGTTTTTCAGTTGAAACCTTTGCTTCCGTTTTTACCCCTTCTGTATTTGTAAAATCATTAGCTGTATCGGTCGGAGTTATGGTCGAGAAACCACTATCTGTCAATAAAGAATCTTGCTTCGGGAGAACGCCAACTTCTATGGCAGGTTCAGCAGGTTTTATGCTTCTGCGATATTTCCAAAAATAGGCCACGCCAGCCAAAAATATTAAACCAACCAATACCCACGGAATCCAAGATAAGAAGCCTTTACTTTCTTTCACATCTTTTTTAATTTCCTTGGGTTTTTCTTCGTCCTCAGGTTTAACCGTTGACGTTGTTGTACCTTTAAAATTTAATTGATTGGCAATAGCTGGCGGTAAAGCACCAAAAACAGCTTCTCGTTGGTCGGCTAAAAGCCTTGTCAGACCCGATACACCGAGACCTTCTTTGTTGACAATTTTCCCCAATGCACCCAAAACCAACGGAGCCGCCAAACCTACGAGTGAAGATGCCGAGGTCTTGCGAATACCTGTGAGCGTAGATAATTTTTCTACGACCGTATTACTTTTACTACCTACAAAATGATTGAAAATATTAGAGCCAATCGTAATCAATAGTTGCGTTTTATCAAAATTTCCGAGTAAATTCGGTAAATCATCAAGGATTTCGCCAGTATGACCGCCAT
>JBKBSS010000005.1:0-14065 GCA_046291385.1 Emticicia sp.
AATCCAACGTTATTGGACAAAGTAGCCTTTACTATTTCAAATAATATTATTAATAATTAAATGACCACTTTTGTAATCACACCAGAGAATAAAGACCAATTGAAAGCGATTTCGAGTTTTTTGAAATTGGTAAATATTCCAGTAAAAACTTATACAACCGAGCAAAAAGAAGACTTGGCTTTGTTTAAGATGATGGAAGATGAAAAAGAAAGTCCATTATTGAATAAAGAAGAAAAAGCGAATTTTGAAAGCTGGTTACGTCAATGAAATATGAATATAAAACAAGTTTTGAGCGTGACGTAAAAAAAGTGCCCGATTCTTTAAAACCAGCGATATTAGAAATTATCGAAGACATTAAAAATGTCAATAATGTAAATGATATAGTAGGAGTAAAGAAAATGGTAGGCTTTAAGAATGTTTACCGAATTCGGACAAAAGGCATCAAAGATTATCGAATTGGTTTTTATTTTGAAAATGAAACGGTTATTCTGAGTCGGTTTTTGGCTCGTAAAGAAATCTATAAAAACTTTCCATAAAAAATGAATATTGAACTGCCGAGCGAAGTATCGCTAAAATACCCAATCGGTGATTTTGTATATGGTAAAAAATATACCAAATCAGATACTCGTTCACACATTAAAGTTTTAGAAAAACTACCACAGCGATTAAAGATTTTGACCGCAAAACTTACTGATGCTCAATTAGATAAACCGTATCGCCCTGATGGTTGGACGGTTCGCCAAGTAGTGCATCACATTGCCGATAGTCATATAAATATGTTTACTCGTGTGCGTTTTGCCTTGACCGAAGAAAATCCGACAATTAAAGGTTATGACGAAGCGGCTTGGGCATTATTACCCGACCATTCTTTGCTGATTAAGCCATCTTTGCAGATTATTGAGGGCTTGCACAAACGCATGGTAGTACTTTTCAAAAGCCTTGATAAGACGGGTTTAAGGAAAACTTATTACCACGGAGGCTACAAGAAATCTTTTGAAATGCAGGAAGTTATTGCCTTGTATGCGTGGCATTCGGAACATCATTATCAACACATTGTTCAAGCACTAAAATGATAGAAAACATCATAATCGGACTCGTTTTCGTGAGTGCAGTAGCTTATTTAGTAAATACTGTGCGAAAACAATTTTCTGCAAAATCAGCAGGTTGTGCGAGTTGTGCAGGAAACTGTCAAGTCAGTAAGATTGAAATTCCTGTCGAAAAGTCATAAAAAAAGTGCCGTCGGAAGATGGCACTTTTTTTATGACCTGCAAAACTTACATTGGTGTAAATGTTGCTTCATCAATAATCTGATGAGCGTGTTCTTTTCCCAAATATTTATCAATTATATTGTGAGCTAAGTAAATTAATGGCGTAAGTAATATTGCCACTGCAAATTTGTAGATATAATTATTCGTTCCTGTCGTAAGCACTTCCGTAATGGTCCAATTTCCGAAAACATAAAAGGCGATAAAAACTACTACAAAACTGTCGATAAGTTGAGAAACTAAGGTCGAACCCGTGGCACGCAACCAAATCATCTTGTTATTGGTGTATCTTCTGAGCCAATGAAAAACCGTAGCATCTAAGATTTGTCCAACCAAAAAGGCGGTAATCGACCCCAAAATAATTCCCAGCCCTTGGCGGAAAATAATTCCGTAGGCATCATCAATATTCAAAAAATTTCCTGCTTTATCCTTACTATTATGATTTACCCAAAAATCAGCAGGCGAAACGATGGTCGAAATATAGATAATGATAAAAGCATAAGCTATTAAAATGGCCGTCAAATAAGAAATTTTCTTAACGCCAGCTCGGCCAAAATATTCATTGATAATATCGGAAGTAATAAAAACAAAAGGCCAGTTCAATACTCCAGCCGACATATTAAAATTAAATTTTTGCCCAAATAATGGAATTTGTAATGGGTCAATACCAAGCGTAGCTTCCACCGAGAAAATCTTAGCACCAATGACCTCCGCCACGACGGCATTGGTCAAGAAAATCCCGCACAAAACAAGATAAAGTGTTTGTTTCTTAGTTTTTATAGAGTCAGACATTTTAGTTTAAGGTAGAGTGGTGAATGTAGCGTTTAGAACGAAGCGATATATCATTCTTCATTCTAAACTCTACACTAAAATAAGGCCGTCTTGCATAACTAATTTTCGGTCGGCCATGTTGGCCAAATGTTCGTTATGAGTAATAATAACAAAAGTCTGATTGAATTGTTTCCTTAACTCGAAAAACAATTGATGTAATTCCTCCGCATTTTTTGAGTCGAGATTTCCACTTGGTTCGTCGGCAAAAACCACCGCTGGCGAATTGATTAATGCTCTCGCAACCGCCACTCGCTGTTGTTCACCACCCGAAAGCTCCGATGGAAAATGCTTCGTTCTTTCTTTCAAACCCAAAAGTTGAAGCAAATTTTCTGCTTTTTTAGTAGTTTCGGCATTATCTTTTCCGCCAATCCAAGCGGGTAAACAGACATTTTCAAGGGCTGTAAATTCGGGCATGAGGTTATGAAACTGAAAAATAAAACTAATTTTTTCGTTCCTAAATTTTGCCAGTTCTTTGTCTTTTAGTGAACTATAATCAATGCCATTGAGCAATACTTCGCCCGAATCGGCTTTGTCGAGCGTGCCTAAGATTTGTAAAAGCGTGGTTTTTCCTGCCCCCGAAGCACCTACAATCGAAATCACTTCACCTTGATTTATTTCTAAATCTATCCCCTTTAAAACTTGTAGATTGCCGTAGTTTTTCTTTAAATTTCTCGCCGTTAGCATATTTCTGTGGAGCGATTCTCCAGAATCGCTGTTATTAAATTTGTTATAAATCGAAATGATAAAATCTTGCTTAAAAATAAGCCTTTTTTGCCTATAATTTCCCTTAAATTTTAATCTTACAGCAAATTAGCAATAAATTGATAATTGATAATTGATAATTCATAATTGTTGACTAATTTAGCAAAAAATTTAAAACTTAAAAAAATCCTACTTTACATGAACGTTCACGAGTATCAAGGTAAAGAAATACTAAGCCGTTATGGTGTACGAATCCAACGTGGTATCGTAGCCGAAACACCTGAGCAGGCAGTAGCTGCCTATCAGCAAATTGCCGAAATGACTAACTCTAAGTTTGCCGTTGTGAAATCACAAATTCATGCGGGCGGACGTGGAAAAGGAAGTATTGTAGGCTCTGAGCAAAGAGGTGTTCAGTTAGCAAAATCTGCTGATGATGTAACCAGAATCTCAACAAATTTGCTTGGAAATGTATTAGTAACCATCCAAACTGGTGCAGAAGGCAAGAAAGTAAACAAAATTTTGGTTGCTGAAGATGCTTATTACCCAGGCGAAAGCGAGCCGAAAGAGTACTATATGGGAATTTTGCTTGATAGAGCAAAAGGCTGTAACGTAATCATGGCTTCGACCGAAGGCGGTATGGATATTGAAGAAGTAGCAGAGCATACTCCTGAAAAAATATTCAAAGAGTGGATTGACCCACGTGTTGGTTTACAGGCTTTCCAAGCTCGTAAAATTGCCGATAAATTAGGTTTAACTGGCACTGCAAACAAGGAAATGGTGAAGTTTGTAACTTCATTGTATCAGGCTTACGTTGAGTCAGATTCTTCGATGTTTGAAATCAATCCAGTATTAAAAACATCTGATAACAAAATTTTGGCAGTTGATGCTAAAGTAAATATAGATGATAATGCTCTTTATCGCCACCCAGATTTAGCGGCTATGCGTGATAAAGCAGAAGAGGACCCATTAGAAGTTGAAGCATCTGAAAACGACCTAAACTATGTAAAACTTGACGGAAACGTGGGTTGTATGGTAAACGGTGCAGGTCTGGCGATGGCTACAATGGACATTATCAAGTTGGCAGGTGGCGAGCCAGCAAACTTTTTGGATGTAGGCGGTAGTGCAAATGCTAAAACTGTTGAGGCTGGTTTCAGAATTATCTTGAAAGACCCGAATGTTAAGGCGATTTTGATTAATATCTTTGGTGGTATCGTGCGTTGCGACCGTGTGGCGAATGGAGTTGTTGAGGCTTACAAAGCTATTGGCGAAATTCCAGTGCCAATTATCGTTCGTTTACAAGGAACAAATGCTGCGGAAGGTTCGGCAATTATCAAAGAATCAGGCTTGAAAGTTTATTCTGCGATTGTTTTGAAAGAAGCAGCCGAATTAGTTGAGCAAGTATTGAACGACTAAGAGAAAGTCCACAATTATCAGTGGGCAGTTTTCAACATAAAAAATCCTGATAAGTTTACTTATCAGGATTTTTTATTGATGTTAGGTTAATTGCTTGCTGTATAGTACTGGTACATAAGTAAACGAGCATTTCATTATTTAGTAAATTACTGATTATTAAATACTTATCTCGTGTCTTTTGTCTAAGTACTTAATTGCAAACTTTTAATCTTTGTGAGCAGCAGACGTTTTTTGGCAACAACCAGGTAAAGCATCATGCGATTTTTGGTCAGCAATGATTTCATCGGCATCGTATCCGATTTTTGAAATTACTTGCTTGATTTTTTCTGGACTTGTCTTTTTGGTGTTGTACGTAATCGTTACAACTTTGTCATCTAAATCCAAGTTTGATTTTACAATTCCTTTTGAAACGCCTAAATCTCTTTCGATGCGTTTTTTGCACATGCCACATTTAGCCGAAGTTTTGATTTTTATTTCGGCAGTTTTTGGTGGCTCTACTGCAAATGTTAATATACTGATAGTCAGTAAGATAGTTAAAATTGAAATGACTTTTTTCATTGTTTGATTGCGGTTCGTCGCCACGATTTATTGTTTATAAAAATTTATTTTATTCTTTTAATACAATTCCGTTAGGTTGGCTACCTACCGAAATATCTTTTGTTTTGGTATGACTTACGGCATCAATCATTGAAACAGTATTGCCTTTTTGATTGACAACAAACGCTCGTTTCATATCTTTCGTAAACGTTACGGCGTGAGCATCATTTCCAGTTACGACAGTGCCTTTCAAGCTCCAAAGGTTATTTTTTCTTTCAAAATAAGCTACTTTGTTTTCGCCTGCTTGGCAAATCCAAAGTTCGTTAAGTGTTTGATTATAAGCGATTTGCCCAGGAGTAAAAGCAACATCTAAATAATCAACGACAGTTAAAGTTTTAGTATCAATGATATTGATGGTATGAGCAACTTTGTTTTCGACATAAATTTTATCATCAATTCCTGCCCAAACGTTGGTCGGAAAAGCATCAACTTTTATTGTTTTGGTAATTAATTTTGTTTTTGCATTTAGCACATAAACAAAACTACTTTCACCCAATGCCACAAAAACATATTGGCCATCTCTCGAAAAAACTACTTCCGTTGGGTCGGTTCCGAGTGTAATTTTGTTTTTTAAAGTACCATTATTGGCATCATAAACAAACATTTCTCCCGAATGAGTCGAGCTTGCCGTCCAGATTTCGCTACCATCAGCACTAAAAACTGCATTAAAATTGACACTCGGAACTGCGACTTTTAATAAAGTATTTCCATTTTGAGCGTCAAGAATCGCTATCCCGCCTTTTTTATCGGTGGCATTATGCAAAGCAGCGTGACCGAGTAAAAAATCAAATTCGGGCAAGGCAACTGCCAGTTTTCTGCCATCGGCCGAAAGGTTAATGTGGTGCGGAAAACGCCCTAATTCGGTCATTTGAATGATATTTTTTACACTTAATTCATTCAAATCAATGATTGAAATATTATTACTTGCTCCGTTTACAACATAAGCTTTTGGGTAATCGGTCGCAACTGGTTCAGTTTTTAATACCTCCTTTTCTTTACATGAAAACAACAGAGACCCGAATAATAAAGTGCTTATAGTTAGTGATTTAACTATATAAATTCGTTTTTTCAATTGCATTACATTATATTTTTTTCTTATATATAAAACGAATTTACCGAGTTTAAATGTATATCCAAAATGGTATTTTACGGAAACTAAATTCTACCGCCTAATTTATAACGAGTACCAAAATATATTACTCGACCCACAACTGGCCCCCACGCACTTCCTGCATCAAATCGGCTACCGAATGGATTTTCGGGTGTTACAATTGGTGATTTTTGTGTGAAATTTGTTAAGTTTTCGCCACCGAGATAAACATCCCATCTTCTAAATGAGCGACTCACTTGTGCATTCAAATTTACGAAGGCGGGAGCAAACTGGATTGGCATGGCTTCATAACTCGTATGTACATATTCCGTCGATAAATTTGGAATTCGGCGAACACCATTATATTGTAAAGTTGCATCAAATTTCCATTTATCGTAGGGGAGGGCATAGCCAACATTAAACAAGATTCTATCACGTGGAATAAACATTTTTTGAACCGTGATTTGCTGACCCAACGATTTTCCCAAAGTTTGCCAAACATCGGTATAACGATACGCAATTTTCAATTCGAGGCGAGGAGCGGGTACGAGATTTACTTCGATTTGTGCCGAATTTGCATAGTTTTTTCCTTGAGAATTATAAAAATACAAGAAATTTGGATGCTCAGTATCACCAATTAACTGATTTTGGAAATTGGTATGAAATAAGTCGATTACTAAGTTAGATTTGCCAAAAGTCTTTGTCATGCTAACACCATAGTTCCATGAAATTTCAGGTTTGATGTTTTCAAGAATACGAACCGTTCGAGAACTGACCAAATTTCCAAAATATTCAGCAAATGGATTGGCAGTACGAAAACCTTTTCCTGCCGAAAGTCTGAATGCTGTATTTTCGGTTGCATTATAAAGAACATGCAAACGAGGGGTGAAAATTGTGCCAAATAGATTATGAAAGTCGAGTCGAGTTCCCGCTACGGCTGTCAATTTTTCAAGGTTTTTGTAAGTGTATTCAAAAAAAGTACCGCCTACATTTTCGGTTCGTTTGTAATCAATATCGGCAAATTTTTCGTCATAATTATCATACATAAAACTCAAACCAGCTTTGTAAGAATGATTGGTATTGCCAAAAATATCTTGATAAATCAGATTTCCGTAAAGTGTTTGCTGTTTTCCATTGTATGGACGAAACCCAAATTGCGATTTTGAATCATGCACAATTCCGCTCACAATCAAACCTAAACCACGATAAGGCTTTGATTGATAGAGTTTTGCAGTTTTTGAAAAGAATTCTGTTCGGTTCGTCGTATTTGAAAATCCGTAAATTAGATTATCCAGCGATAGAGGATTTTTATTGATTTGTCCGCCCGAGCGAGTATCGTGCAAGTATTTTACACCAAATTGAGCCACGATTTTGTCAGATTCGTATTTCCAACGATTAATAAAATTGGCTTGCGTGTATTTGGGCAAATCATAGAAATTATCGTTGTTTTTGTCAATCGTAGTTTGCATCGTGGAGCCGTGAGTGAGTAATGCTACCGACCATTTTGGCCTACTTTCTGCTTTTTGTTTGAAAATATGAGCTAAATTTAGATTAATTTCGCCACGACCTAAACTATTGACGTAGGTATTTAAGTAAACTTTCTCGGCCAAATCGGGCTTTTGTAATTCCACATTTATTTGTCCAGTCATTGACTCATAGCCATTCACCACCGAACCTGCTCCTTTGCCAATATCAATCGACTGAATCCAAGTGCCAGGAATATAATTGAGTCCAAAAGTAGTTGCTAAACCTCTGAGTGAAGGAATATTTTCGACGTTTGTTTGTACGTAAGTTCCTGCCAAACCCAAAAGTTGAATTTGCTTTGCACCCGTTACGGCATCGGCATAACTGACTGATACAGAGGCGTTTGTCTCGAAACTTTCAGAAAGATTACAACAAGCCGCTTTTGCCAAAGCCTTTGAAGTTAAGATTTCGGTATGAATCGGCGAAAGTCTATCCATCGAGGTCGAACTGCTACGAACCACCACTTCCTGCAATTGATTGTCTGATTGTAAATAAACCCTCAAATCGGTTTCGTTACTAATTTCGAGCGTGTCAGATTTATAGCCTACAAAGCTGATAACCAACTTTTTAGCTTTTGCACGAGCAATCGTAAACTTCCCATCTATATCTGTCGAAGTCGCTATTTTAGTTCCGAGCCAGTTGACGGTTGCCCCGATAATTGGCTCTTCTTTATTGTTGTTTTTATCGAGTACTATACCATTGACATTTTGAGCAAAGCCATTGATGATGCTCAGCAAGAATATTACAATGATAAAAGTATATTTTAGAAAATAATTCATGTTTTCAATATTTTAAAACAATGCCGTTGGGCTTTTGACCAACCGCAATATCTTTGATTTTTTTGTGATTAGCAGCATCTATAATTGATACTGTCAGATTTTTTTGATTTGTCACATAGGCTGTTTTCCAATCTTTAGAAAACGCAATCGCATGTGCATCTAAACCCGTCTGAATACTACCTTGTTTTTTCCAGACATTATTTTCTCTAATGAAATAATAGACAAAACTTTGTCCTGCATTACTTACCCACATTTCGTTTAGTGCTTGATTATAAGCAACATAGCCTGGTGTAAAACCCAAATTTACAGTTTCTATCACTTCAAGCTTATCGACATTAATGATACTTACACTTTGTCCAATTTCGTTATCTGCATACATATTTCCATCAGCCCCAGTCCATGCACCAACGGGTTCTGCTCCAACTGCAATCGTTTTTAAAACTTTTTTTGTTTGAATATCTATTACCGAAACCGAGTTACTGCCACCATTGGCTATGAAAGCATATTTTTCGTTTGCTGAAAATGTTACTTCTGCTGGGTCTTTTCCAACTGCAATCGAATTTTTCAAAGTCATAGTTTGAACATCATAAACCAATGTTTTTCCATCATGTTCCATTGACGTTGTCCATAATTCTTTACCGTCAGGTGAAAAAATAGAATTATGATTAGGCTTACTCAATTCCGTATTTGAAATAACCTGTCCAGTTTTAGCATCAACTATCAAAATTCTACCTTTTGTTTCGTGCGTTCCTGTGTGGCCTTCGGTCAAATCAACGCCAGGAACACCAATACTTAATTTTGTGCCATCGGGCGAAAGATAAATATGGTGAGGAAAGTGAATTTCTTCATTTGTGCTGTGTGAAGAATGCCCGCCTGATGTCTTATTCAGTTTTATTGTACTGGTAGCGTCGCTCGCTAAGTCAATTACCGAAATTGTTGAACTCTCACCATTGATTACAAAGGCAGATGGAGACGTAATATTGAGCAAGAGTTGAGTCTCATCGCCTGAACAAGCTTGAATAGATAGAAAAACGAGTGTATAACGAAGTATTTTTTTCATTGTAATTAAGTTTTATAGTTTTTTGATGATTCTTTGAGAAACTGAACCTAAGATGTCTTTACAGAAAAATGTTGTAGAATCCTTTTGTTTCACAGATAGCAATAAACAGAATCGAAGTTTTATGAGAATAATTTTACAAAATTAGCATCAAAACTGCCATGCCAACCATTAATAAATCTTCGATAATTGTAACTGTACTCATCGGTAAATTGAATACAGTACCCAAACATGCACATCTGATTTTTTGCTTATTCATAACACTCTTAATTACACCAATTGAGCTAAATCCCATAATTATTACCGTAGCCCAATTGGTAAATTGTGGCTGAAATGATGTCAAATAAGCCAATCCGAGTCCTAATTCAATGAATGGATAGACGAATCCATAAACAGGAATTTTCATTGCCAATAAATCATACATGGCGTAGCTTTCGGCAAACGCTTTTAAGTTTAGAAACTTGAAAAATGAAAAAACAATGAAAAATCCAGCCATAAAGTTATTCATAAAGTGCATCCAACTGAAATGGGCTGTTTCAAAAATATCGCTATGAAAAGCCTTGATGATTGATACACCCGTGATGAACGAAAATATTAATAAAAGTGGGCGATAAGTTTCAAACCAAGTTTTTGGAGTTTCTTCTTCAAAAAATGTTGGTGCTGCTGTTTTTTCGCTTACAGAATATTTTGAATATGGTTTAACAACTTCTTGAAAATTACTTAGCGGAATATGTTTTTCCATTTCAACCTTTGCGGCATTTACTGTTCGGTCAACTGTAACCGATTTTACACCATCAATGCTCGAAAATAAATGCTGTATTTTATATTCGCAGGCTTCGCAAGTCATGCCCGTTACTTCAAATGTATGTGTCATAATGATAATAATTTAAAAAAAGAAGAATTGAAAATTTGTAGAAGAACTGCGTCGGCAGTCCGATGCGTCGGCAGTCCGATGCGTCGGCAGTCCGATGCGTCGGCAGTCCGTCCAATTTGTAAATTATTCTTTGCGTAGTAGCACACAACTAACAAATCGGATTACCGAAGCTGTTGTTGCTAAGATTCACAAAAGAACTTATATCAAATCAAAAATGATTGGATGAAAATCAAGATGGTTCGGCCATCTAAGGGAGGGGGGGATGAGATATTTTTAGAAGAGATATTATTTAAAATTTCTTCTACGATTGATTTGAGAAATTTACTAACAGCAATTTTTACCCAATCCGAGCCATTTTGCACAATTTTGGCTACACTCTGCGAAGCAGATGAAGAATAATCTACATTCTCGTATTTTTCTTCTTCAGTACAGCACTTAGATTTTTTTACGGTAGTTTTCTGCGGAGAAGTATCTTTTTGCGAAATTTTGTTGCAACAAGCTCCATCACTTTTATGCAAAGAAGTTTGTTTTCCTCTTACTGTACAAGAATGTTCAACCAAGCCAAAGCCAGTACTACTGAGTAGTACTACTACTGCCATCAACACATTAAATATGCGGAATAGAGCCTTTTTCATTGATTTGATTGAAATATATACAAATGTATAAGCTTAGAAACAATATTTGCAAGAAAAAGTTCAAGAATTAAGCTAAAAGACTACCATTTGGTACTTTTTGTTGCGGTTCGGACAAAACTACTTCACCATCTTCTAAGATAAAGCCTGTTGTAAGAACTTCTGACATGAAATCTGCAATTTGTCGAGGAGGGAAATTAGTGACGCAAATTACTTGTTTACCGAGTAATTGCTCTTTTGTATAGAGTTTTGTGATTTGTGCGGACGAGCGTTTTGTGCCAATTTCTGCCCCGAAATCTATCAATAATTTGTAGGCAGGCTTTCGTGCCTTCGGAAAATCGCTTACTTCTATGATAGTTCCAGTACGGAGTTCTACTTTTTCAAAATCTTGCCAAGTGATGGTTTCCATGAAAATTTAGCCAATTATGTTTTCTTTGAGTAAAGTTGTAAGTTCTTTATCTGAAATGTTTTCTTTATCAGCCTTGTCGTAGATTGAAAGTAAAACCACTGTCTCCTGAATCGAGAAAACGGCTGTTATTAGCCTTGCTCCGCCACTTTTACCTTTTCCTTTACTCGAAATAGCTAAACGTATTTTGTAACAATCTTTTCCGATTGGTGTGCCTTGAGTTGGATTGGTTTCTAAATCTTTAATAACAAGAGCAATTTCTTTTCCTAAAGAGAAATATTTTTTGATGAGCTTTTTTGCTTCTTTTTCAAAGTTATTGGAAGTAATTACTTTCATAAAAGCCCTTCATCTTTTAATTCTTGTAAAAATTCAGAAGCAGGTCGGGTAACTAATGTTCCTTTTTGTAAAGCAATATAGTCTTCTTTCAGATTTTGAAGAATCTGTTCTTTCGTAGGTTCTTCATCGCTCTGAATGAGCGAAACCAATTTTGCTTGTTTCGATTTTGGTAATTGTTTTACCAAACCGACAATTTGCTTAAATGTAAGCGGAATAGTCAAATTTGATGACGCATTCATTGGTGATATGATTTATTTTGTAGCAACAAATTTTTTATTTTATTAGTTTTTTCAACTTCTCGAAACTGATGTTAGATGTTCGAGGTTTGACGTTTTCCCCAATATCAAACATCAAAACTCGAACATCAATAATTTATTTCAAACTTCCAACCATATCTTCTGGTTTTACCCAAGCATCGAATTCTTCGGCTGTCAGATAACCTAAACTAATGGCCGTTTCTTTCAAAGTTGAACCGTTTTTATGAGCAGTTTGAGCAATTTCGGCCGATTTGTAATAACCAATTTTTGTATTCAATGCCGTAACGAGCATCAAAGAGTTATTTACGTGCTTTTTGATGTTTTCTTCAATTGGAGCTAAACCAACTGCACATTTATCATTGAATGAAACACAACCTTCGCCAATCAGACGTGCTGAATGCAAAAAGTTAAAAATCATCATTGGCTTGAAAACGTTCAATTCAAAATGACCTAAAGCACCACCGAAATTGATAGCCACATCATTTCCCATTACTTGTGCCGCAATCATCGTGAGGGCTTCGCATTGCGTTGGATTTACTTTTCCAGGCATAATTGATGAACCTGGCTCGTTGTCTGGAATAAACAATTCGCCAATTCCAGCACGTGGGCCAGATGAAAGCATACGAACATCGTTAGCGATTTTCATCAAACTTGCGGCTACGGTTTTCAATGCTCCATGAGCTTCAACGATAGCATCGTGAGCTGCCAAAGCCTCAAATTTGTTTTCGGCAGTGATGAATGGAAGACCTGTTAAGTCGGCAATGTGTTTTGCCACAACTTCTGAATACCCCGCTGGTGTATTGATTCCAGTACCTACGGCAGTTCCACCAAGTGCCAATTCAGAAAGGTGTTCTAATGTATTTTTAATGGCTTTTAAACCATGATTTAACTGCGAAACATAGCCCGAAAATTCTTGTCCAACTGTCAAAGGCGTTGCGTCCATGAAGTGGGTGCGACCGATTTTCACGACATTCATAAATTCAGCCGATTTCGCTGCCAAAGTATCACGCAACTTTTCGATTCCTGGAATTGTTACTTCCATCAACATTTTATATGCCGCAATGTGCATCGCCGTTGGGAAAGTATCATTTGATGATTGCGATTTATTTACATCATCGTTTGGGTGCAAAAACTTTTGCTTATCGGCCAAATCTCCACCTTGTAAAACGTGTCCACGGTAAGCAATTACTTCATTGCAGTTCATGTTCGATTGTGTTCCCGAGCCAGTTTGCCAAACAACCAACGGAAATTGGTCGTCCAGTTTGCCTGCCAAAATTTCATTGCAAACAGTTCCAATTAAATCAGCTTTCTCTTTCGGAAAAACTCCTAATTCGTGGTTGGCCAAAGCCGCTCCGTGTTTCAAATATGCAAATGCCTTGATGATTTCCTTCGGCATTTTATTAATATCTTGAGCAATTTTAAAGTTTTCGATTGAGCGTTGAGTTTGAGCTCCCCAATATACATCAGCGGGTACTTGTACCTCGCCCATCGTATCTTTTTCTATTCGGTATTGCATGATTTGTTGTTTATTATGAATAAGAGTGGTTTGAAAATTAATCGTTTTCGCAAAAATAACTTAGAATTGAATATACTTTTGAAAAACGATACTTTTTTTACGAATTGACACAAAAAAAGCACGACATCGGCCGTGCTTTCGTATAAATCTATCTTTCTGATTAATTTAATTTGTAAGGAACAATCAAATTAAATTCAGGAATTTCTACATGGAATTGTTTACCATCTATGAGGCGTTCCATCAAATAAGTGCCGACCATTTTGCCAATGGTAGTTTTTAGATTGCAGCCCGAAACATACTCGTGCGTTTCGCCTGGTTCTAAAACAGGTGTAAGACCAATGACCCCTTCACCTTCTACTTCTCTGACAGTTGCGTTTGTATCAAAAATAAACCATTGACGACGCATCAATTGAACTGTGTTTTCACTGTTATTTTCGATGCAAATTCGATAAGTAAAAACAAAGTGTTCTTGAAGTGGGTTTGAATATGAGGGCTGATATTCGGTTTTTACAGTTACTCTAACACCAGCAGTTACCGCAGTTGTTGTCATATTGTGTCTATACAGGTTTTTGTTAATTGAGGGGTTTGAACCGCAAAATATGGGTTTATCTACTTTTATTATATTAAATTGCACAAAAGTTGTCTAACGGACACAAAAATTATGCTTTGTTTTGATTTAACGTAGCAAAATTACATAAAATATTTATATCAACTTATTTTTTTTAGTGTATGGGTGTAAAAATAGAAGAAAGCTGGAAAGTGAGATTAAAAAATGAGTTTGAAACG
>JBKBSS010000005.1:14162-26600 GCA_046291385.1 Emticicia sp.
CGCCTTATTTTGATAATCTGATAAATTTCGTGAAGGAAGCATACAGTTCGACTGTGTGTTATCCGCCTGGAGGGCTAATTTTCAATGCGTTTGATAAATGTCCGTTTGATAAAACTCGTGTAGTGATTTTGGGACAAGACCCTTATCATGGGCCACGCCAAGCCAATGGATTGAGTTTTTCGGTCAATGATGGAGTAACTTTTCCGCCTTCTTTGATAAATATTTTTAAAGAACTTAACGAAGATTTAGGCATACCTTTTCCCAAAAGTGGTAATCTTGAACGATGGGCAGAGCAAGGTGTACTTTTGCTCAATTCAACACTTACGGTGCAAGCTGCCAGTGCAGGTTCGCATCAAAACAAGGGTTGGGAGCAATTTACGGATGCGGTAATTAAATGTATTAATGATGAAAAAGAAGGCGTAGTATTTTTGCTTTGGGGAAAATATGCCCAAGATAAAGGCAAAATTATTGATACAAAGAAGCATTTTGTGTTAAAATCAAAGCATCCATCGCCGATGTCAGCAAATTTTGGCGGCTGGTTTGGAAACAAACACTTTAGTCAAACTAACAATTATTTGAGAAGTAGGGGAGTGACGGAGATTGAGTGGTGAATTGTTGATGGTAGATGTTTGATGTTGAATGATTAATGGAGATAAAAGCTCATTATTAATCATTCAACATCAAACATTCAACATTAATTTCTATTTAATTATCGAAAACAAACGACTCCAACGAATTTTGTTTAAGAAACTGCCTTCGCTGTCGATTGACATCCAAATAAATACTGCTTTTCCTACGATGTGGTCTTCGGGTACAAATCCCCAGAAACGAGAATCATCCGAACCGTGGCGGTTATCGCCCATCATAAAGAAATAGTCTTGTTTGAAAGTATATGATGTGATTACCTTTCCATCGAGAGTGATTTTACCATCAGCATATTTGGCGTTTTCATTGCCATCAAAAGTGGTGATAACTCCTTTGTAGAGAGCAATGTTTTTCTCATCCAAAGTTACTGTCATTCCTTTTTTAGGAATTGTAATTGGTCCAAAATTATCTCTATTGAATGGGAAAAGTTTTGGATTATGAGGGAAAGTAGGAAAACGCATATCGGCCGAATCGCTTTTTGGCATTGTCATCGGTGTTACACTTTTTACAAAATCCAAATTTTTCATATCATTCACTGCCTTTGCCGATGCCGTAACATAATAAATAGTTTTATCAGTCATTCGCATATCTTGCTCAAACTCAGTGATTTCGTATTTCTTAAAAATCTTTTCGTTTACCTGTGTATTGGTTTCGATGGCATATTCCATCTGCATTTTTTCTGGATTATCCGACATTTTGCCGTTGATAAACACCTGACCATCACGTACTTCCAAAACGTCACCCGCTATGCCTACGCAACGTTTGATGTAATTGGTACGTAAATCAACTGGATATTTGTCAAATCCGCCAAATTCATCGGGTCTTTCAGGGCAACCTGGGTAATTGAAAACAACCACGTCATTATTTTTTACACTCGTAAAACCTGGCAATCGAAATTGCGGCAGTTGGATAAGCGTAGAATAAGAAGGAAGGTCGGTAAACCAGATTTTTTGGTGTGTAAGTGGCACTTGCAAAATAGTTTTTGGCGTGCGAGAACCGTAATGAAGTTTACTAACGAATAAGAAATCGTTGATTAATAAACTTTTTTCCATCGAAGCAGTTGGAATTGTATATGCTTCTAAAAACATCCATCTAATTAATGTTGCTGCTACAACTGCAAATAACACCGAGTCCCACCATTCTCTGAGAGCTGATTTTTTCTTTACGGTTTTTGTGCCTGTTTCTGAGGTTTGAACTTCTGCCATTGATTTTTTATTTTGCTATTGGCTTTTAGCTACGGGCGACGTTTCGCTTAGCTATTAGCTTAAAATTGTTATTTTAGTTTTAAAAAAGCTAAAAGCTGCAAGCTAATAGCTAAAGGCTTTTAAAAACCCATCAAATCTTTCATTCCAAAAACGCCTTCCTTATTATTGAGCCATTCGGCGGCAATGACAGCCCCAAGAGCAAAACCATTGCGGCTATGTGCAATGTGCGTAATTTCTATTTGGTCAACGTCCGAAATGTATTTTACAGTATGTGTTCCTGGTACTTTTCCTTCTCTTGACGACCAAATCGGCACTTCGTTTTCTGCCGCAATTTGGTTGTTTACCCAAACATTTTTCTCCGAAAGATTATTAATAATTCCTTCGGCCAATGTAATTGCTGTTCCGCTTGGAGCGTCTTTCTTTTCGGTATGATGAATTTCGTCGGTCGAAACCTCAAACTCCTTGTGCGGATTCATCAAACGAGCCAAAGTTTTGTTTAGCTCGAAGAAAAGATTTACACCAATGCTATAATTTGACGCATAAAAGAATGCCGCTTTATTTTCTACGCAAAGTTTTTCGATTTCGGGTTTGTGTTGAAGCCAACCCGTTGTACCGCAAACAGTTGGAAGTCCGAACTCCATGCAATATTTTAAATTTCCGTAGGCCGATTCGGGCGAACTAAATTCTATCACAACATCGGTGTTTTCACGGTTGAGTGCTAAAATTTCAGTGCGATTACTTACATCAATTTTTGCCGAAATCTCATGACCACGCTGCAAAGCAATCTGTTCGATTACTTTACCCATTTTTCCATACCCTAAAAGTGCAATTCGCATACTTCCAGCTTGTAATTTATTTGATTTATTAAAAATTTAGTCTAAGTTTTACACCAGCGGATGTTCCGAATGATGAAGATTCTAAAGCAGGTTCAAGTTTCATCGAAATATCTTCGGTCATGTCGAAACCCTTTAGGTGAGCCGATACATTGGCTTGAATTGCCTGTAATGTCCAACCAACGGCCAGACCTATCCAAGAAAGGTCACGTTGACGGCGATAGGCTTTTACGGCTGGTTCGATTTGAGTTTGCACAAACGGCCCTCGAAGCTCGCCATTGACAGGAATAAAAACCTCGTTTTTTTTATCGACAACAATTTGTGATAAATAACTTTTATAGAATTTATATTTGTCATTATTCCACCAAATGGTATAAACTCCTCCCGCTGCGGCTGCATACACAATCGGAATCACCCAATATTGTTTGTTGGTGGCTTGTCCCCAACCTGGAAGTACTAACGAGCGTAGAAGCACGGTTCGTGGAATACTTCGCTTGTTTGAAGAGTCAGTTTTGAGTGCATTTTTCAGAAAACTTAGCTTCTTTGTGGTGTCAACTACCGCTTTTGTGGTGCTTAATACTTCAGTAGTATCAAGTTTTTGTGCAAAAGTAGTGCTTGAAATCAAGGAAAAGACGATTAAAATCCTTATCATTATGTTTTAAATTTTTGATTTTATAACGCTCACGATTTGATGTAAGTATCAGAAAATCAAGTATTTAACATTCCTTAACGAATCAATCGTTAACTTTAATTGCATTAAGGATTTTGTCGAGTTCTTCTTTTGATGTAAACGGAATTTTGATTTCGCCTTTGTGTTTATCATCGGCTTTTACCAAAACTTTTGTTCCGAAATATCCCTGTAATCTGAATTGCAGCGATGAAATTTCTTGCTTTATCGTTACTTGGCGACTTGTTTTTCCTTCTTCTGGCATTATCAAAGTCAATCGGCGAACTTCATCCTCAACTTTTCTAACCGACCAGTTCTCTTGTACAATCTTACCGAAAAGCTTAATTTGAGTTTCGTGATTATCAATATTAATCAACGCACGGGCGTGACCCATCGTAATTTCGTTATCTCTAACCGCTGCTTGAATCACATCTGGAAGCTTCAATAATCTCAAATAATTATTTACAGTTGTGCGGTTTTTCCCAACTCTATCACCGAGTTCTTCTTGTTTTAGCTGAAATTCGCTCAATAATCGGTGATAACTGAGGGCAATCTCGATGGCATTCAGGTTTTCACGTTGAATGTTTTCGATGAGAGCCATTTCGAGCATTTGTTGGTCGTTGGCAGTACGAATATAGGCAGGGATTTTGCTAAAACCTGCGAGTTTCGATGCTTGCAAACGTCTTTCTCCCGAAATGAGGGTATATTTTCCTGGGCTTGATTCTTTTACCGTGATGGGCTGAATAATTCCCAAAACTTTTATTGATTCGGCCAATTCTTGTAATGCTTCTTGGTCGAAATGTGTACGTGGTTGAAATGGATTAGTTTCCACCGACTCAATCATGATTTCGTGCATCGAACTCATGGCTTCCATTCGGCGTGGAACGGGCGTTTCAAAACTTTTTTCTGTGCCTCTTTCCGAACCCGAATCCGACAGCAATGCTCCCAGACCCCTTCCGAGTCCAGTCATGCTCTTTTTTGTATTTGCTAACTTTGGATCCATATATTTTTTCGGTAAATCAAAGACCGAAGAAGTCTTTAACTTACCTAACTATTTTTATTGGTAATTACTGGTTTTCGACTCCGAGTTTGCCGTTTTTTACTAAAATCTCACGAGCAAGATTTAGATAGCTTATTGCTCCTTTGCTATCGGCGTCTTGTGCAAGTGCAGGCACTCCATAACTTGGCGATTCCGAAAGTCGAATATTTCGTGGAATAAGCGTCTGGAAAACCATATTTCTGAAGTGGGTCGTTACCTCATTTACAACTTGGTTCGATAGACGCACCCTCAGGTCATACATTGTCAGTAAAATACCTTCAATTGTAAGGGCAGGGTTGAGTCGTTGTTGAATAATTTTGATGGTATTCAGCAACTTTCCGAGTCCTTCCAAGGCGAAGTATTCGCATTGAACTGGCACAATAACCGAATCGGCGGCCGTAAGACTATTGATAACGATTAAACCCAACGACGGCGAGCAGTCAATAATGATAAAATCGTACATGTCTTTTACATCCATGAGCGATTCTTTCATTTTTTCTTCACGTTTCGGAAGGTTAATCATCTCAATTTCGGCACCCACCAAGTCGATGTGCGATGGCAGTAAATCGAGGTTTGGAAAATCGGTTTCGATGATAATATCACGTGGGCGAATATCATCAACCATACATTCATAGATACTGTTTTCGACCTCCTTTGGATTAAAACCCAATCCAGAAGTGGCATTAGCCTGAGGGTCTGCATCAATAATGAGCGTACGGAATTCGAGGGCAGCCAAGCTGGCTGCTAAGTTGATTGTTGTTGTGGTTTTGCCGACACCACCCTTTTGATTGGCAATTGCTATTATTTTTCCCATTTCTTGTGGTTAGAGAAAATCACTGGGTCAAATATCTAACATTTAATGTTAAGAAACAATTAAATGTTCCACGCTGTGGGTAAAATGTTCCACGATGTGGATAATATTTTGCTTTATTTTACGATTTACGAACGACGATTTACGGATGTTTTTTTGAAAAGTAGGCATGGATTTAAATTTATTTAGAGTTTAAAGTATTGATTATCAAATAGTTGTGTATTTCTGGGTATTTTGTAAAAAATCGTGTAACTCTCTCATTGTTTTTTTCTCCACAAATTCGTAAATCGTCATTCGTAAATCGTAAATTTGCGACATGCGTTATTTAATAGAATGTTCATATAAAGGAAGTGCGTTTCATGGATGGCAGATTCAGCCAAATGCCACGACTGTGCAGGAGTGTATCGAGAAAGCTCTCTCGATGGTTTTGAAAGAAAAAATTGATATAACAGGAAGCAGTCGAACTGATACTGGCGTACACGCTGCTCAACAATTTGCTCATTTCGACCTTGATAAAGTAATCGAAAACCCCGAAAGGCTTGTCAATAGTTTGAATGGAATTCTGACAAAAGATATTGCAATTCATCAAATAAAATTGGTTTCGGATGAATTTCACTCACGATTTGATGCCACACATCGACGATATATTTACAGAATTCAGCAAGAAAAAACGCCGTTCGCTTACGAAACTTCATACTTTTACAAGTCTAAACTTGATATAAATTTGATGAATGAAGCAGGTGAACTAATGAAACAATACATTGATTTTCAGTGCTTTAGCAAAGTAAAAACTGATGTGCAGACTTTTAATTGTAAGATAGAATTTGCGTATTGGGAACAACAAGGCCAAACATTACTGTTTCATATTAAAGCTGATAGATTTCTGCGAGGAATGGTTCGGGCGATTGTCGGAACGATGATAGAAATTGGAGCTGGAAGACTGAGTTTAGCGAGTTTTGAGCAAATAATTGTTTCCAGAAATAGAAATAATGCGGGTAGAGCCGTTCCGCCCGAAGGTTTGACTTTGGCGGAGGTTGGGTATAAACTTTGAGAAATGAGAAAGATTGAAATACAAAAAATTAATAACGAGCAAGATTTAGAAGATGTAAAACAACTATTCAGAGAATACGTTGAGTTTTTGCAAGTAAATCTTGATTTTCAAGACTTTGAGAATGAATTGGCGAAGTTGCCCGCCAAATATGCCGAACCAGAAGGTTCGATTTTTTTGGCCAGAGTGAATGGTCAGCCAGCAGGTTGCATTGCACTTTGGAAACTCGAAGATGGTGTTTGTGAAATGAAGCGTTTGTTTGTGAAAACCGAATTTCAAGGTTTGGGACTCGGAAAAATGTTGGCCAATAGATTGATGGAAGAAGCAAAGGTTAAAGGTTATTCAACAATGAAACTGGATACTTTAAAGCGTTTAGAATCAGCTAATTATCTTTATGCTGCTTTAGGTTTTGGAGAAACTCAAGCCTATAATTTCAACCCCGAACCCGATATAGTTTATTTTGAAAAAGCATTAGTTTGATGGCAATTATAGGAAAAGATATAGAACACGCAATTGAGGTTTTAAAGGCGGGTGACGTGATTGGTTTACCCACCGAAACTGTCTATGGTTTAGCAGGAAATGCTTATAATACGGAAGCGATAACTAAGATTTTCACGGTAAAAAATCGCCCAACTTTCGACCCACTGATTGTTCATACATCCAATATTGAGCGTGTGCATGAATTTGTAAAAGAAATTCCAGAACAAGCACAGCTTTTGGCTAAACATTTTATGCCTGGCCCTTTGACTTTACTTTTACCGAAAAAAGAAGTCATTTCTGATTTAGTAACGTCGGGTCTTGAAACGGTTGCAGTCAGAATTCCGAATCATCCTTTGGCTTTGGAATTATTGCAAAACTTAGATTTTCCTTTGGCCGCTCCGAGTGCCAATCCATTTGGATATATTTCGCCAACTTCTGCCCAACACGTTGATAATCAGCTTGGTGATAAAATAAAGTATATCTTAGACGGCGGAGAATGTAAGGTCGGAATTGAATCTTCTATCATAGGATTTTTCAATGATGAAATTGTGGTACTTCGCAAAGGGGGTTTAGCGATTGAAGAAATTGAGGCGATTGTCGGAAAAGTAAGAATCGAAGAACATTCGTCGTCAAACCCAAAAGCACCTGGGATGCTCAAAAGCCATTATGCCCCACGTACTCGGTTATTGGTTACTCGTGATTTGTTGTTAGCGAAAGCAGATACACGTAAAATTGGCTATTTAGGTTTTGATAAATTTAATCCAAGCATTCCGCAAGAAAATCAGCTTTTACTTTCTCCATCAGGAAATTTAGGTGAAGCGGCAAAGAACCTTTTTGCCTATATGCGTTTGCTTGATTCCCGTGGTTTTGATAAAATTTATACTGAATTATTGCCCGAAAAGGGCTTAGGTCGTGCCATCAACGACCGTATAAAAAGAGCAACGACCCAAGAATAGTTTTCGTGGGTCGTTGTCTAAATTTTACTATTACTTCTTAGTTTTCCGTAATCACAAATTCAACTCTTCGATTTTTAGTTCGATTATCCTCTGTATCGTTTGGAGCAATTGGCTCATCTTGACCTTTGCCTACTGCTCTAATTCTGTTTGCCGCTACCCCTTTATTGAATAGATAATTTGAGATAACAGTGGCTCTAAAATGTGATAATGACAGATTCAGACGAGGGTCGCCGTTATTATCGGTATAGCCCACAATTTCGAGTTTTACTTTTGGGTTTAGCTTCATTGTGTTCACCAATTTGTCAAGTTGAGGAAACGATTGAGCCTTAATTTGTGAACTACTTTGCTCGAAATACAAGTTGCTTAATCTAAATCTTTTACCAACGCCGAGATTTTCAAAAATCTCAACTTTTATATTAAAGTCTTCGTCAGTAATTACGGTTGCGTTATCGACAAAAACTTTTTCTTCTTTCTTTTCTGCCTTTTTCGGTGCAGGTTCTGGCTTTTTCTCAATTGGTTTTTCGGGAGTTATTACTGCTATTTCAATTTTCGCTTCAACAGGTTTTACTGGCTCAGCTTTTTTCTCAGCTATTTTTGGTTCAACTTTCTTTTCTACCTCTTTCTTTACCATAAACATATCACGCTTGAAATCAGAGGTTGAAGCTAAACTTGTTACATCAATAGTTTCGGCATAAACTTCGTAGCCTGGGGCTTCAATTTCGACGTTATATTTTTTATCTGGCAGTAAATTTGCTTGAAAATCGTGTGTTTCTATTACAAACTTAGCCGTAACAGCTTGATTTACATCATCAGTCAATTTTAATTTTACATTCGGAATCGGTTGTTTGTTTTTAGAATCAAGTGCCTTAAAATTAAAGCCATAAGCTTCTTTTTTGAGCGAAATTGTAATCACACCATTCACCGCCGAAGAAAAGTTTACGGCATCTTTAAAGGTTTTATAGCCGCTCGGATTAAGTTCAATTTCGTAGTTTTTATCCTGTGCTAAAGTTGCTTTCATGCGAGTTCCTTCTTGCATGAGTGTCCCATTTATAACTTCTCCGCCAGTCGTGATTTTAAATTCAGAAACAATTCCTTTTTTTGTCAAAGCATCAATCGGGGCGAAAGAAACTTCTTCGGTTGGTACTTTTTTGATTTTCAGTTTAACTGTTTTGTTCGATGGACTTTTCGGTAAACTATTTCTGTACGGCACATAACCATCGGCCTTGATTTCTACACTATACGATTCATCATTTTTGAGTTCGGCCAACCATTCTGCCGAAAGAGGATTGGCCACAATCGCAATTGGTTCGTTATTGGCATTGAAAACCCGAAGATTAGCATTGGCAACATTTCCGCCTTTGTCTTCATCTTGGATTATGAACTTGATTTTGTCAAAGGCATTTTTGAAAAGTGGAATTTCTTGCTCAAACTGACTATTTGCTGCTAAAGCCTTCGCATCAATATTTTGTGAAGATTTTTCGTATCCTTCTGCTTCAACTGTTACCGTGTAATTTCCCGCAATCGGTAGATTTACCGTAAAGCCATTTTTATCATTAGTTGTGCTAACTGGCTGACTTGTAATCAAATTCAAAATAGATAATTTGGCATTGCTAAGTGCTTGTTTCTTTTGAGCGTCAACAACTTTGAATGTAAAAGTATAGGCATCTTTCTGTAATTCAAGTACCTTAGTTTCGTCTTTTTCTGTTTTTTCTGCGGTAAAACTTGGGTTTTCTGTAAATGTTTTATAACCATCGGCCGAAACTTCTAAGACATAGTTTTTCTGAGGAAAAAGGTCAATTTTATATTGTTTGCTGGCATCAGAAGTACCAATTAATGGTTCTTGCTCCGAACGCATTAATTTGTATTTTACTTCGATTGGCTTTTTGGTAATTCCATCAATGGCCGAATAAAACACTGTTTGAAACACCTTCTGCATATTGACACCAATCAACTTGCTTGTACTGCGTTGAAGCGTAATTGTTTGTTTCATGTAATTGTTTGCGTCGACTTGCAAGAAATAATCCTTGTTTTTCTCTAAAACTATCTTGTATTCTCCAGTTTTAGGGTTAATTTTCACAGGAATAGGCTGTCTTAAATCATCAAAAATTTTCACATCAGCCCCTTGAATCATCTGTTTATCTTCGCCATCAACTACCAAAATCACGTATTCGTCAACCGTACTTTCGAGCATAATTTTGTGGCTTAGTTTTCCCGCACTGAGGTTTTCTAAGTTAAACGGCTCTTTTTTAGTCGTATAATTTGGGTGGCTCACTTCAACCGTATAAATGCCGCTTTCGGTTGGTTTGAATTTTATGTCAGCATCAAGAGTTCCTTTGATTTCTTGCGTGTTTTCTTTGTAAGAAACCTTAAAAGTTGCGGGAAGTCTCCTGCCCGAAAGTTTATCATACGCACCAAACGAAAAGAAACTTTCAGAAGGCATCGTAATAATATATTCTTTCTGGGTAACTGCTTTTAAATCAATTTTTAGCGGAGTATAACCTGATTGTTGGATAGCGGCAGCGTATTTTTTTGCGGGGTCGAACTCAACGACTGCTTCGCCTTCTGGCAATAAATTGTCAAAAAACAATTGATTATCAGTCGTGTTCGTGATTTTCAGACTTACACCTTTCAATACTTTCTTAGTATCATCGCCAACGATTAGAATCTTTACGCCACTTTTCGGCTTTTCGAGCCTTATTTCCTTATTGTAGGAGCGAGCTGGGTCGCCAATTTCTAAGGCAAAACTTTCTCGTTTGGGTTTGTGGGTATTCGTTGTCACTTCAACTGTATATAAATCAGCTTTTGTGATAATCATTCTATAATACGGAACTCCTTTCCCTGCTTTTCCTGTGTAGGTTTTGTCGCCAGCCGTAATCGTGAAAGTAGCATCGACATAATCGCCAGTTGCATCGTCAATAGCTTTCAAAATCAAAGCTGCTGAAGGCTGAGGTTCCATATCAATCACTACATTGAAGCCTTCTTTATCTTGGTCGGTGGCAATATTCTGAATTTTTTCTTTGGCATGATAACCATCCAAAATAGTCGTAATTTTGTAAGATTCACCACTTTTTACCATTACGGTTACTCTTCCATCAACTTCTTTGAGCGGAATCACTTGACCATTTGTTACCGAAACTACCGTAAATTTTGGCTGCAACTGAATATTATTTCGTTTATCTTTTGCTGATAAATTGAGCGGAATATCTATAAAAAAAGATGTAGTGTGCGTTCTGTTGGCAAAAACTGAACCATCCAAAAAAGGAAAGTGAATCGAGGCAAGTAGTAAGTATAAGTAAGTAATAATTCGTGTCATGTTTTTTGGGAAAGTGTATGCGTTTGATTAACAAATTTCAGAAAAAATCTATACATTTTAACGGTTTTGACGAAATGAATTGTATATTTTTTTGAAAATATGTTTTTTTGCTGAATGAAAACACTTGATAAACAGACAGTTTTGATTGAATTGCAATATTTGCCAAGCATCGAATTTTTTAGTTGCATTCAATCCTTCTCCGAAATAATAGTAGAGTCTAACGAAAATTTCGTCAAGCAATCTTACCGAAATCGTTGCTATATTTTGGGTTCAAACAAAACCGAAATGCTGGTTGTGCCAGTGATTGATGGCAATAAAAAGGTCTTGATTAAAGACATAAAAATTGATTATAGCCAAAGATGGGACGTGAATCATTGGCGAACAATGAGTGCGGCCTACGGGAAATCTCCGTTTTATGAGTTTTACTCAGATTATTTTAAAAATATTTATGATAAAAAATATACTTTTTTATGGGATTTGAACTTTGAAATGCTGACAATGTGTCTGAAACTACTGCGAGTCAACAAGACAATTCGTCAGACCGAGAATTATGAAAAAGAAGTCAATTCGACTGTTTTTGATGCCCGAAACCTAATAAATCCCAAAAACGAATCAAATAGTAGTCAATTTTATCAACCAAGCCCATATCAGCAAAATTTTGGCAATGAATTTGTTCCCAATCTTTCCATAATTGATTTATTATTTTGCCGTGGAAATCAAGCCTCAGAAATTTTAAAAAAATCTAAGTCGTTTTGAACACACTTTATCAATAATCCGTTATATTGCAGTTAGACAATGGTTAATGAGTGAATTATTGAATGTGTGAATTGATTTTTTTGTCCAAACAGATATTCAATTACCCGTATTCCAATCTAAATTATTCACTCATTCGCTCATTCAATCATTCAAAATTATTTCAAATGGAGCCTAAATTTTCACAGAAAGTCAAAGAAATCATCACCTTAGCTCGTGAAGAAGCGTTACGACTGGGGCATGATTATATCGGAACCGAACACTTGATTTTGGGGATGATTAGAGATGGTGAGGGGATTGCTCTAAATTTATTGAGAGATTCAGGCGTACAACTTGACGAACTACGCATCACTATTGAGCAGGCCACTAAAGGCACTGCAACCAACAATATCAAAAACTTGGCGAATATTCCGCTTACTCGCCAGTCAGAAAAAGTTTTGAAAATTACCCATTTGGAGGCGAAAATCTTTAAATCACAATTGATAGGTACTGAGCATTTGCTATTGGCCATTTTGCGTGACGGCGATAACCTCGGTGGACAAATTTTGCAGAAATTTCAGCTTAATTACGAACAAACAAAAGAAATGCTTGAATATCAACTAACGGGTCAGAAACCTGTGATGGAACGTCCAGAGACTGACGATGACGATGAAAGAATTTTCGGCGGTGGCACTGGTGGGTATCAGCA
>JBKBSS010000060.1:0-12811 GCA_046291385.1 Emticicia sp.
ACTTTAGTGGCTTCAACCAAACAAAATCAAGTCATTATGCTCAACGTTGCCCTTGTCGGATTCGGACTTTCGGGGAGATATCTCCAAGCTCCATTTTTTCTTACCAATCCAGACTTCAATCTAAAAACCAACGTTTCGGGTTCGCAAAACCCACAACATATATACCCAAGCGTAGGCGTTGCCCGCAGTATCGACGACGTTTTGGCCGATACCGAAATTGACTTGGTAAGTATCGCCTCGCCGAGTCATTTACATTTTAGCCAAGCCAAACAAGCACTTTTGGCAGGAAAACACGTATTGGTCGAAAAACCTTTCACCGCCACCGTTACCGAAGCCGAAGAACTTATCGAACTATCAAAAAAGCAAAGAAAAGTGCTTTCTATCTTCCAAAATCGCCGATTTGATAGCGATTTTATGACCGTTAAAAAAGTGATTGAAAACAAACTTTTGGGCGAATTGGTAGCCTTTGAAGTGCATTTCGACCGTCACAAACCCATCTTAAACCCAAAAAAATGGAAAGAAGAAGCCACGCCAGCCAACGGAATTTTGTATGATTTGGGGGCTCATATTATCGACCAAACGATTGTACTTTTTGGTTCGCCAATGGCAGTTTCGGGCGAAACCTACACGCAGCGTGAAGGCTCAAATATTGATGATGCTTTTGATATTAGACTCGACTACGGAAAACTAAAAGTGACCCTAAAATCGAGCCTTTTGGTGCGAGAAGAAGGCCCAAGATATATTATTCACGGCACGAAAGGGTCTTTCGTGAAATACGGAATTGATGTGCAAGAAGACCACCTAAAGGCAGGTTTAATGCCAAGAATGGAAGGTTTTGGCGTAGAACCAAGCAACAAATGGGGAATTTTGAACACCGAAATTGGTGGACAGCACTTCAAAGGACACATCGAAACCGAAGCGGGTAACTGGGATTTACTTTTCCAAAACCTACACGGTGCGATAACGGAAGGTAAAGAACTTTATATTAAACCCGAACAAGTTTTAGAACAGATCAGAGTGATTGAAATGGTAAAGGGGATTTGATGGATTTTTATGCAGTTCGGGAAGCCTATTCGGAATACTCTGAAAGGCTTATTTGGATAGACTTCTCGAACTACTTAAACAGGAAAATACATGAGTTGGATACCCGCTTTCATCAAAGTAGAAGGTAGTGTAAAGCCCGACTAACTATTGATGTACCGATTAATAAATTTTTCTTGATAATTGGCGAGTGGTGCAATATATTTGGTACAATAATCTGTACCAATAAATCTCTCCCACAATGTTAAAATTTACAATAAGTCTGATATTTATTTCACACTTAACGCTTGCACAATTTACAAGCTCCAACCTACCTATAGTAGTAATAGAAACAAATGGCGGCATCATAAGAGATGACCCCAAGATAAATGTAAACTTCAAGATTTTATACCATCCCGATAACAGTACCAACTATCTGACAGATACTGACTTCCATTATGATGGTCTTGCGGGTATCGAATTTCGGGGGTCTTCTTCGCAAGCATTTCCAAAAAAATCATATTCAATTGAATTAACAGATGCTTTGGGAGAGGAATTCGATTTTCCTATATTTGGTTTTCCCGAAGGTTCGGATTGGGCATTAATAGCTAATTATGATGACAAAACGCACCTAAAAAACGCTTATATGTACGATTTATGGGCAAAAACTGGCAATTACTCTCCTCGTTCAAAGCACGTTGAAGTAGTAATAAACGGTGAATATATGGGTCTTTTTGTTTTTACCGAAAAAATAAAAAGAGGGACTAATAGAATAAACATAAAAAAATTAGAAGAAGAAGATATTACTGCTTCAAAGATTTCGGGAGGATATATTATTGAAGCCGCTCGTGAGTCAGAATTACTCACTTCTACATTCGCTTGGCAATCATCTTATCAATCATCGCCCGTCTCTAATTACTATATGTATTTTAATTGCGTTTACCCAAAAGAGCCTGTTTCTCAGCAATTAAACTATATTCAAACATATATTCAAGACTTTGAAAACGCCTTGAAAAGCACTGATTTTAGTGACCCCGTTTTAGGTTTTAGAAATTTTGTTGATGAAAATAGTTTTGTTGAAAACTTTGTATTGCAAGAATATAGTATTCATCTTGATATTTTTGCTCGGAGTCAATACTTCTACAAAGATAGAGGAAAAAAAATGGTCGCATCACCCCTCTGGGATACTTCACGGGGGCTATATGATACTTACGCAACAAGCTGGAGATTTTCATGTGGAGAGTGTGACCCACGTTTCTTCTGGGCTGAACGAATGATGCAAGATTGTGCTTTCAAAAATAAAGTAATCGAAAAATACAAAGGTTTTCGACAAACATTTTTGACTTATAACAAAAGTGTATCGTATGTTGATAGTTTAGCAAATTCCATCCAAGCTGCCGCCGCAAGAGACAGAGAAAAGTGGTTTCCAACCGAAAATATAAGTTTTATGAGCGAAGTACAACTATTAAAAAACTTCATTTCCATTCGTCTCAACTGGATGGATGCCAATATTCATAATATTATTAACGATGGCAAAATACTTACGGGGCCATCAACAGCAAATGTAAATCAATCGGTTAGTTTGGTATCAACTTGCTCTGCCTCCAATCCTGTACTCTGGAAATTTGACAATATTGACGGAACAGGTGGCTATTTTACAGGAACAAACATCACAAATGTATTAATATCTCAGACCGTAACTTACACCGCAATTTGCCAAGAAACTTGTCCAAAATATACCAACAGCAAAACTATTTTGGTTAATAATGATTGTTTAGACAATCTAAACATCACATCTCATATCGTCAATCCTCCTCTCCAAAAATTTAAGACAAAATATACAATCCAATCAACTGCATCTATTAGCCCATCATATAAAATTAATTATTCGGCAGAAGGTGCAATTGAGTTAAAACCTGGTTTTCAAGTAACTCCTGGAGCTGTTTTTATCGCTGAAACAGGTGGGTGTAAATAGTTTTCAAACTTAGAAATCCATAAGTTTTCAGACCAAAATCAAAAAATAAAAACCCCAACACAAGCGGCTGGAACTTTATGGTTCTAACAACAAACTGTATGGGTCACATACAGGAAAATCTTTGATATTTTATGCTATTGATGCGTGTTTTTGCTGATTTCGGTTATGACTGATAACCTAATACTAACGAAGCGAACCATTGTTTACTATTTCGGCGAAGAAAAGTAAATATGCTTTTTATATTCATAATTTATTTGTGGGAGTAAATATAAAGCACAAAACCTTTTCTGACAAAACTTTTTTTTCATTTATATGAAAGGATTTTTTAAGGAGTTGAGCAAAAGAAAACCAGTATTTGCTTTTCCGTAATAATTTTCAAATCAATTACTTCGACTCCGCTCAGTAACCGATTTGAAAATTATTATTGCGAAGCGTTTCATCAAAAACTCGGTAACATTTGCTTTGGTACTTGAAAGATAAATGGTCAGAAAAAAACCCACGACTCTCGAAAAAATTTCGAGAGTCGTTTTTAACTTTAATTTATTTATTACTTCTTAACCTCAATATCTTTCAAAAGCACTTCAACTGCGGTTTTGAGTTGGTCGTCAGTGCCTTTTGAAATCCAATCGGGTTGGTTTTCTACGATAATATCTGGCACGGCTGGCCCAAGTTCTTGATTTTTATCGGTGGCCTTCGTGAACCAACCACGGAAAGGTAAACGCACAAACGAACCATCCATCAAGGCTTTTCCACCCGTTGAAATTACCGAACCGTTGGTTGGAACGCCAACAAGTTTGCCAATTCCGAGTGTTTTGTAAGCGTGCGAGAAAATTTCAGCATTTGAATAGCTTCCTTCATTACAGAGTGCCACCGAAGGTTTTGTCCAAGCGGCATAGACTAAGCGTTCGCCAGTTGGGTAGTAATCTTTAAACTTCAATTTATCTTTTTCTAAATCATTGCTCGCTCCTCTCGGAATCGTATAGGCGTGTTGTTTATAGTTGAGCATCGTCATCAAATAATCGGTTGTTGAACCGCCACCATTATAACGCACATCAATCAACAAACCTTCTTTTCCGTAGCCTGCCGCAGCAAATTCACGCTCTACTACCTCAAAACTCGGAAAATCCATACCCTTGATATGAATATAACCCAAACGTCCGTTTGAATATTTTTCTACCAATTTCTTGCGATTTTCTACCCATTCTTCATACAAATTGCTCGAAATACTGGCCGTCAATCTGATAGCTACTTCACGAGTTTTTCCATCGGCAGCTTTTACGGTCAATAATACTTTTTCATTGACTAAACCATTCAATAAACCATGAAAATTAGTGGTTTCGCCTACGTTTTCACCATTTACCGCTACAATTACGTCACCCTCGTTGAGTTTACTTTTTTCTTTATCGGCTGGGGTTTCTGGCACAATATGATTGATTTTTACACCACCATTTACAGGCATAATTTCTGCACCCAGCAATCCAGTTGCTTCACGTTGTGTTTCAGCACGGTCGGTCACGGTTAGCCCCATGTGGCTTGAGTTGAGTTCGCCCAAAAGTAGGTTAAACATATCTCTAAAATCATTACCCGTGCTGGCATTTACACAACGCTCTTTGTATTTATCGTGGAGTTTTACCCAATCATTTCCGTGAAATTTAGGGTCATAAAAACCATCACGGATGGTACGCCATGCTTCTTCAAAAACCTGTGTACGCTCGGCGGTATAATCAACTTTCATTTTTGAAACGAAAGGCAAATTTTCTGATGCACTCGTTTTTGTGTCAATTCTGCCCAAAGCTCCTTGTTTGACAAAATACAAGTATTTTCCATCTTTATCCATCGTCACGCCATTCGGATTTGCTCCGCCCTTCGTGATTTCTTTCAAATCTTTTCCGTCCCATTTGATGCTAAACAAATCTCTGCCTTTGGCATTACTGCTGGTGGTTGTGTAATAAAAAGTTTCACCATCTTTCGAGATTACGAGGTCACTTTCGTCTCCTGGGAAGTTGGTTACTTGCACCACACGCTCATAAATTTTATCGAAATCAATTTTAATTGGCTTCGGGGTTTTATCTTTTTTGTCGTTTGGTTTTGCTGGAGCAGCTTCGGCTGGCGTTTCACGCTCTTGCCAATCTTGGGTTTCTTTTTCCCAATCTTCCTTTTTGAGCCACACAAACCAAACATCGCCGCTACGACCTACACTTCGCTGCGAAATAAAACCTAATTTAGAGCCATCGGCACTCCAAAACGGACGACCATCGCCTCGTGGGTGCATCGAAACATTGACTGGTTTTGATGAATTATCGGCCGCATGAATGAAAACTTCTTCATTAAAATATAAATCTTCCAGCGAATAAGCGAGCCATTTATTATCTGGACTCCAAACGATGCTACTTGGCGATGCCCAACTATCGTTTAAGATTTTTTCGTTGCTCAATTTTCCATCTGCCGAAATATCAGCTACTACAAAAGTGCCTCTTCCACGCACGTAGGCAATCTTTTTGCCATCGGACGACACACTCAAGCCATTTTCATCGGTTGGGGTTTTGGTGAGTTGCGTAAGTTCGTGCTTCAAAGATTTGAAGATATTGCGTTGCGTAGTATCGGCCGAGCGAACCATGTAAATATCAAAATTTCCATTGGCACGGTCGCTCGTAAAAAGCAAAGTAGAATCATTCAACCAAGTTGGGTCAACATCACGAAAACCATGCTCGGAAACATTGATACTTCTCGATTTCTCTTTATCGGCTTCTTTCACGAAAACCTCTCCACGAATCGAATAGGCCAACATTTTGCCATTGGGCGAAACTGCGTATTGGCTCGCTCCTGTGGTAAATATTTTTTGTTCGGTGGCATCCAAACGGTCGTCGGCACTAATTTGTACATTGAGTTTTTGAGCCGAACCGCCCGAAGTTTTCATCGTGTAAAGATTCATGTCTTTCTCGAAAACTACCGAATTGCCATCAGCCGACACACTAAATGCACGAATCGACTCATCTTTATAACTGGTCAATTTATCGGCTTTTTCGGCAGCTTTGCCATTTGCATCAATTTTTAGGCGATAAATATTGTACGCTCCATCAATACTGCTCAAAAAATACAGCGTATTGTTTCCACCCCATTGCGGCAAAACATCGTTTGTTTCAAAACTTGGGAGCTGCTGATAGGTTTTGTTTTTGGTATCATATAACCAAAGGTCACGGTCAGAACTTCCTTTGTAATCTTGGCGAGCAACTGGGTTAATATCGCCACGAACAAAAGCCAAGAAACGGCCATCGGGCGAAAGAATTGGGTCGAAACCAACGGCATCTAAGAAACGAGACTCTGTTCCACCTTTTGAACTAATTGAATAAACCTCGCTTGGACGTTCGATTTGCTTAAATTCTCGATTTGTAGAAAATAAAATTTTATCGGACTGTGTCCAGCTTGAAATATTATCTGAGCCAGAATGATAAGTCAAACGCTTGGGCATTCCGCCTTCGGTTGGCATTACGAAAATATCGTTATTGCCAAATCTCGACCCCGAAAAAGCAATTTGAGTGCCATCTGGACTAAAAACTGGATTACTTTCGTAGGCTTCGTGAATAGTTAGTCGGGCAGCTTTTCCACCCGAACTTGGGACAGTCCAAATATCGCCTTGAAACGAAAATGCGACCGTTGAGCCATCTTTGTTGATAGCTGGCTGACGGAGCAGTAAATTATTTTGGGCTTGTAAAAAAAGGCTTGAGCAGCCAAGAAATGCTGCGGTTAGGATAGTTTTTTTCATACAGAGTTAGTTTGTTGGAGGGTCAGAGATATAGCCCTATTTCAAAACAAAGTTATGATTTTTAGGCAATTTTCAACAAAAATGAGAGCAAAGTATATCTGCATCAGACCAAAACAGTAAAAACTGATACGATTATAAAAAAAGCACGTTGAAAAAATTTTCAACGTGCTTTTTTGTGTACGGTACGAAATAAGGATATTACGGCAAATTCAACAAGAAACCAATCGTAAAATTAGCGTCCCAATCGAACACAAATTGCTCACAACCAGTGGCATCTTTGATGGCTTTATAGATATTTACACCTGCTTTTCCTTTGGCATCATCCATTTTATAATCTTTTGGTGCTTTCAAGATTGTGAAGCGTTCTTTGCCGTTACGTACTTGTTTTGCCATTGAAAACGGAACACCACCGATGATAAAACACGTTTTACGTTTCATGCTCGGAATACCTGCACATTTAGCTTTTACTTCGTTATAAACTTTTCCATCATCGGTGCTCTCTTGGAAATATTTCGCTCCGTAAGTTTCAACGGCCGAAACTCCACCGCCATTTAACCAAGAAATTTTAGTATTTCCCGAACCAATGTCCGTTACAAATGCTTCTTCTTCAAAATCTTTTGGCAAAACGCATTTTAGGGCTAAAGCACCTTCTTGTTCGGCCGAAACAGTGTTTACAAAATAATTGAGAGCCTTTAAGTTTCTAACAATTTTTTGAGTCACCTCAGCTTTCACAGCACCCGAACTTACCACAAAGTGAATGTCACGACCGCTCACGCCAAAATCAAGCATTTTGCCGATATATTGCTTTAATCCCGCACGAATATCTTCGTCTGTTGCCATATTTTCGGTCACTAAACTATTACCAAAATCTGCTTTTTCGAGTTTCCAGTTTTTGTTTTTGTCAATTCTTACGATAAATGAATTGAAACCACTCGCACCCAATTCTACCACACCTTTCAATTTTCCATTGATTGGCTCTGGTGCAACATAACTAAAACTCGAACTTCCACCAGCAGTTGCCTCAGAACTATTCGAACTTGATGATGACGAACTCGCCGAACTCGAAGCCTCAGAAGCAGGACCTTCTTCGGGTGCTTTTGTAGCATCCATCTCGGTTGTTTCGGTGGTACTTTTATTGAGCATATCTCTGCCCCAAGCTGTATTCTCGAGGACATACTTTCCACCGAAAAATATTGCTCCAAGAATTACAAGCATTATCAGAAATCTTGCAAAAGGGGTTAATTTGTTCATTTTACTATTGGTTTATTTGTGAAATAAAATAAGTGTCGAGCAAAAATAGATAAATACTTTCATCCGCTCAATTATTTTTTTGAATGAATGGCAACAGGGCTTGATGGAGTCTTGTAAATGATTGATAAACCTTTTATTTATTTGTACTTTTGGAGTATAAACATCTAATAAACTTCCATGCTTATTACAATTATATTTATCGTTGGTTATTTAGCCATTGCATTTGAGCATCCAATAAAAATCAATAAAACGGCCTCTGCCCTACTCGTTGGCACAATTTGTTGGACGGTCTATGCCATGAGCGGCACTGAAAGCCATTTGATTCAAGAAAACCTCTCGCATCATTTGGCGGCTATTGCCGAAATTCTATTTTTCTTACTCGGAGCAATGACAATCGTTGAGCTAATTGATGCTCACCAAGGTTTTAAGATTATCACCGACCAAATTTCGAGCAAAAATTCGGTCGTTTTACTATGGACAATCGGTTTATTGGCATTTTTTCTTTCGGCAGTTCTTGATAATCTTACGACTGCTATTGTGATGGTTTCTTTGCTCCGAAAAATCATTTCGGATGCCGACCAACGAAAGTTTTTTGCAGGAATCGTAATCATTGCGGCCAATGCAGGCGGAGCGTGGTCGCCGATTGGAGACGTAACAACCACCATGCTTTGGATTGGTGGACAAATCTCGGCAACCAATATTATGCAAAGCTTATTTATTCCGAGTTTAGTTTCATTAGTTATTCCGCTTATTTATTTGAGTTATACAATGAGAGGACAAACAATTGATAATCAACCCGTTGAAGAAAGTGATTTCGTAGAAACAACCGCCAAAGAACGCAACACCATGTTTTTTGTTGGACTCGGAACATTACTTTTTGTGCCTATTTTTAAGACAATTACGCATTTGCCACCTTATATGGGAATGATGCTTGGCTTAGGAATTGTTTGGATTGTGGGTGAAATTTTACACAGTAAAAAAGATGAAGAAGACCGCCAACCTTTCACGGCATCGCACGCCTTGAGCAAGATAGATTCGAGTAGTATTTTGTTTTTCTTGGGTATTTTATTGGCTATCGGTTGCTTAGAATCAACTGGGCTTTTGCAAGGTTTAGCCGTAAGCATGAACGACGCTATCGGTAATCAAGATTTAATCATTCTGCTCATTGGTTTGGCATCGGCAGTTGTAGATAACGTGCCATTGGTAGCTGCCACAATGGGGATGTATGACCTCAGCAATTTCCCGACTGACCACCGAATTTGGGAGTTTTTGGCCTATTGTGCAGGTACAGGTGGAAGTATTCTAATCATCGGTTCGGCGGCTGGAGTTGCAGTGATGGGTATGGAAAAAATTGATTTTATATGGTATTTAAAGCGTATTTCTCTTTTGGCACTTTTGGGGTATTTTGCAGGAGCTGGTATTTATTTGCTTTTTTAGGCGAAACAAAAAAGTGACAGATGGAAGTACGAAATAAAGTATTAGAAATTTCCAAACAACTAATATCAAATATCTATTCTCACCTCCTAATTCATAAAAACACCAATTATCACAAAAACATTTGGAATATATTCAGCGGTTTTACACCTTTGTTGCAGTTTTAAACTTTTAACTATATCTAAAACACAATGAAAAAAATTAGTATCGTATTAGCTGCCTTGTTTGTAAGCACTGTATCTTTTGCTCAAACTGCCGATGAAGTAATAGCTAATTATGTAAAAGCAGTGGGTGGCAGCGATGCTATCGCCAAAATCAAAGATTTATCAATGACTATGACTGGCGAAGTTCAGGGTCAATCAATGGAAGTATTGATTCAGAAAAAACCAAGCAACAAATTTCTACAAACTGTAAGTATTGTTGGCATGGGCGAAATGATGAAGCAAGTGTGTGATGGTACAAAAGCACAAATTGGCGGAATGCAAGGCTCGCAGGAAATTACTGAAGCAGACAAAGTAAAAGCAATTGCGATGCAATCTAACATTGTTCCAGAAGCAAATTATGCAGCGATTGGAGCAAAACTAACTTACATCGGAAAAGAAAAAGTAGGTGATGTAGAAACTCACAAACTTGAAGTTGTGGTTGGTGAAGCAAAAATGACAGAATATTATGATGTCACATCAGGGTTGAAAGTACGTCAATCTATTACCAACGAATCGCCAATGGGAACACAAACCATTATTTCAGATTACTCTGACTACAAAGAAGTTAGTGGTGTAAAATTTGCACATAAATTGAGTCAAGATGTAGGAATGGCACAATTTGCTCTTACTGCAACAAAAATAGAAGCAAATACAAACTTAGCTGATGCTTTATTTGAAATTAAGTAATTAGCTGATATGAACATTTTCTTTTCAAGAAATACAGCAAAGAGGAATAGCTTTTTATGGCTATTCCTCTTTTTGTCTTTACAGTTATCTGCACAAAAACGCTTTGAATTTTCCCATCCTCAAATGGGAACAATGTTTCGGATAGTTGTTGAAGCTTCTGATTCGTTATCAGCCAAAAATACTACTCAAAAAGCCTTTGTTCGACTCGATGAATTGAACCTAACACTCAGCGATTATCGAGAAGATAGCGAAGTGAACACGCTCTGCCGCACCGCAGGCAGCGAACAATACATAAAAGTAAGTACCGATTTATGGAATATGCTACAAGAATCAGTGAAAGCGGCCAAATTATCGGACGAAAATTTTGATGTAACAATCGGCCCACTTACCCAACTTTGGCGACGCATGAAACGTCAAAAACAATTACCTACGCCAACACAAATCAGCGAAGCTAAAACCAAAATTGGCATTGAAAAAATACTTTTCAATACTAAAAACCAATCTGTCATGCTTGAAACTAAAGGCATGAGACTTGATTTTGGGGGAATTGGAAAAGGCTTTGCCGAAGATGAAATGATGAAAATATTGAAACAAAACGGCATAAAATCGGCATTGATTGAGGCTGGTGGAAATATTGTAGTTTCAAACTCGCCCACCGACTCGCCTCAAGGTTGGGAAATTATTATCAATAATGAAAAATATTTTTTGAAAAACTGCGGAGTTTCAACTTCGGGCGATGCTTATCAGTTTGTAGAAATTGACGGCAAAAAATACGCTCATATTCTTGACCCAAAAACGGGTATTGGTTTTGCCGAACCACACCAAATAAGTATCATCGCCGAAGATGGCACAACGTCAGATTGGATTTCTACGGCTTTGTATTTAATGCCCCAAAAACAAGGCAAAAAACTCGCTAAAAAGCTAAAAGTAAAGGTGATACAGTAAAAAACTACTTTTCTTCCTTCAAAGCATAAGTCAATTTTGAGATATAAAAAACGTTAGAATTGATAAGTTCGTTATTACGTTTTACGCTCTGATAGCCATAAACTAAAAAACTTTTTCCGTACCACGCAGCCAAATTTGTGCGTTCGGCATCAACGATTCTATCGCCTTCCGAACTTGCTTTTAGGTCAAAATTTTCTAAATTTTTTACTTTTTCATTGCCCCGAATTACGGCCGTACGAATGAGTTTTTCGTCGGGATACGCCAAAATATGATAATCATCTTGGTGCGTAATCTGTACTTTGGCGTTGAGTTCGGAGCTTTCAATATCTTTCAACGAAACACTATTATCCCAAATCAATTTCCCCGATTTATCGAAGCCACAAACAATGGCGTGCGAATATCGAAAATTATTATAAACATCATTTCCGATGCGATAATTTCGCCAATTACTCCAAGCAGTCGTATTTGGCGTTGATTTATATTCAGGATAAAAAACTTCGGCCAGCATCAACCAACCTTCTTTGGTTGGAATAATATCGTGCAGAAATAAGCGATAACGTAACTTTACATCTTTGCCTTTCTGCTTCTTTTCTTTAATTCTCCGTTTGATTTTTTCTTCTCTTTTGGCATTCAAAAAGCTAAAAAAATTATCTAAATCGGCAAAACTAATATACTGAATTTTTGAATCTTCGTTTAGCTGCTGCACATAAAAGCCGAGTGCAAAAAGTGAGCAACCATCGGCATAATTTCCCATTAAAATCGGGTGTTCTTTATCAATATTCAGTACTTCTCCCGAAATCGGCGTAGTATCTCGATTTCCCAACGAAAAACTTTTTATCAATTTTCCTTCATAAGAATATTTCTTGACGATGAACTGACAGTTTCGGTCATTTTTAAGCATTAAATACAAAAAACCACCGTGTTCGTCAATATCTAACTCATTGATAACGAGATTATTACTGTGAACTTCGGGCAGAACTTTCGATGTTTGGTCGAAGAAACTAAATATTACTACCACAGGACGGTCATTGTATTTTCCGCCAATAAATGCCTTGCTTTGCAAGACCACAAAATGCTCAATATCCATATCGGTCAGCAAATTTCCTTCTGAATATGATTTATCGCCCGTTTCAACATCAATTCGCAGTACGCCAATATCAATTTTGCCGTTTTTCTTGAATAAAACGAACATAAACTTCTCATTTCGGAAAGTTTTCACCAAATCATAATCGGGTTCTGGCACAAAAGTAGCTTTCCAAATTTGGGTCAGCGTACTATCATATTTATAAAAATCGAAAGTAGATTTCTGGCGATAAGGTTCAATTTTCGACTGCATGAGCAGCACGCCGTTTTCTTTGAGCGGAATCACCAAATTTTCTTCATCAACATCATTTCGGCGGTCAAACTCAATACGTTTTCCTTGCATCAATTGGGCAGATGCCGCAAACGCAAACCACAGAAATAAGATTGTAAATATGTATTTTTGATGGTTTTTCATAATGTTGAGGACAAAGGGTTATTTTCCACGCAAGC
>JBKBSS010000061.1:0-12781 GCA_046291385.1 Emticicia sp.
GAGCGGAGCGATATGTTTCTATCAAACGAAGCGAGCGTAATTGGCTATGATGATAGCCATATCTATAACGGTCGAGTATATCTTTGTACAGCCCAACGACTGCGAACGCTGGCTGGTTTATCAGGTTTAAAATTGCAGAAAGTTCACGCTAATAAACTAAGTATTGGTTCTTTGTTTTCGTACTTATTTTTGGGAATATTCCTTCATTTTCGTTCTTTTCGTACGCTTAAACGACTTTTCCGAAAAACTTCAAACCCGACGGAAAAAGAAATTTTGGCAGAACAACACGCACTCAATACAAATCAGACTTTGCTTTTACATAAACATTTGTGTGTGACATTTCAGAAGAAATAGCAAACTTTAAATTCTGTGACACGCACAACGTGCCACAGAATTTAATCGTGAATTATTTACAAAAACTGCACAACCGTCTCCAAACTTACTCCTCTCGAACCTTTTATCAAGACATAAGAATCTTGCAATTGCTTATCAATGAACCAGTTATGCAAGGAAAATTTATCTGAAAAATAAAAAGCATTGGGCAGAAACTCAAGTGCATTTGTCATTAATTCGCCGAATAAAACTACTAAATCAAAGTTTCCTTTGGCTACTAATTCACCAATTAGGCGGTGTTCGGCTGGGCCTTCTTCACCTAATTCAAACATATCGCCTAAAACCACGACTTTCTTTTTATCGGTTTTTAGATTGATAAAGTTCTGAATCGAAGCCGACATTGATGATGGATTGGCATTATAAGCATCGAGCAAAATACTATTTGTGCCTTTCTCGACAATCTGTGAGCGATTATTATCAGGATTATATTCTGAAACGGCTTTATTTGCCAATTCGGGCGACACCCCAAAATAGTTTCCGATGGCTAAAGCGGCTGCAATGTTTTCAAAATTATATGAGCCAGGAAGATGTGTTTCGTATTCCGAACCGCTGGCTGAGAATTTAACTACTGGCGAATCTTGCAGCATAGTCACTTGGTCATCATTCAGATAATCTAATCGTTCTTTAAACTTTCTTTGCGAAGCCATTTCCTGCAATGCCGTACTTTTTGCACTTACGAAAACCGTTCCGCCTGACTTTTCTATGAAATCATATAACTCTCCTTTGCCTTTTTTTACACCTTCAACGCCACCAAAACCTTCCAAATGAGCTTTTCCGACATTGGTAATAAAACCGTGCGTTGGCTCACAAATGCTGCATAAATCTCTGATTTCGCCTTGGTGGTTTGCTCCCATTTCGATTACCGCAATTTCGTAGCTTTCGTCAATTCCGAGCAAAGTAAGCGGTACGCCAATATGATTATTGAGATTTCCTTTGGTAGAATAAGTCTTAAATTTCGTTGATAAAACCACCGCAACCAACTCTTTTGAAGTAGTTTTTCCGTTTGAGCCTGTCATGCCCACAAACGGAATATTAAGCTGCTGACGGTGATAATTGGCCAATTTTTGAAGCGTGTAAAGCACATCGCCCACTAAAATACAACGCTCGTCGGTAGCGTATTCGGCCTCATCAATTACTACATATTTTGCACCTTTGCTAAGTGCTTCCTGAGCAAATGAATTGGCATTGAATTTATCGCCTTTCAGAGCAAAAAACATTACTCCTTCATTGATTTTTCGGGTATCGGTCGATATTCCGTTGCTGGCTTTAAATTTTTGATATAATTCGGCAATAGACATGGTTTTCTGTAATAAGTGTCGAAGGTTTTCACAAAGATAAACTAAAAGCAATTTACCTTCTTTAAATCTGCTCTCTATTCAACCATTTTTCGTGAAAGGTTGCTTTAAAACTCGACATTTTTCCTATTAATTCTTCGATATTATCAGATTCTATGACCAAAACACGATTTTCCGCTTTCAAGAAACCCTCTTCAACCATTACATCTAATTGCTTCAAAAGATGGTCATAAAAACCATTGACATTGAGCAAACCGACTGGTTTTTGGTGCAACCCCAACTGAGCCCAAGACAAAATCTCGAAAAGTTCGTCCATGCTACCGTAGCCACCTGGGAGCGTAATGATACCATCACACAGTTTTTCCATCAAAGCCTTACGCTCGTGCATGGTTTCTACTTTGTGCATTTCGGGAAGACTTTTATGACCCACTTCCATTCGGTCTAAAAAATGTGGAATAATGCCAGTTACTTGTCCGTTATTTGCCAAAACCGAATCGGCAATAATTCCCATCAAGCCAACACTTCCTCCGCCGTAAATAAGTCGAATGTTATTTTCGGCTAAAACTTTGCCCAGCTTTTCGGCCGTTTCTTTATAAATAGGTTTTGTTCCAGGATTTGCTCCACAGTACACTAAAATCGCTTCCATTGATTATTTTTGTTTCTTGATGTTTAATAAAAAAATGACAGTTTCATGCTAAAAATAAAACCCAACGAAGCGTCGGGCTTATTTTGTTCGCTAAATTTGTCAGGAAAAAAATCTTCGTTGTTAAGTGGATAGTTTTTATGAATTTCGTGCAATTTATGGACTTGAACAATACAATGCAACATTTTTTTCAGAACAAACTCCCCTGCACAACCTGTGGAATTATTTTAGGTTCTGGCAGATTTAGGCCTGTTTTCGCATTAATCTTATTTATCCAATATTTTGTGAGTTCGGGAGCAAATTCATTTTCGCCGCAATGCACAAAAGTATAAGCACTTTCTAAACCCGCATCAAGCCAAGTTTTTATTCGCTCGCACCACGCATTAATGCGAGTGTAATCAGTTGGATGAAGTTCGTTTCCCACAAAACGAAGCGTAAGATTTGGCGTAGTGAGCGTTGCATGAAGCACATCTCTCCGCCCAGAAACATCCGAAATCACCGTTCCAACTTTCATTTCGGTGAGCATTGCACAGGTATTTGCCCAAATTTTTGCATCTTTAAACCAATCAGAATGACGAAATTCCACCGAAACAGGAAAGTTTGGCGGTAAAGATTTTAGATAATTTTCTAAATTTTTTAGCCTTCGTGGGTCAAACATTGGTGAAAGTTGCAAAAAAGTCATTCCCAAATGCTCTTCTAAACCCAAAACCGCTTGACAGAATTGTTCGGTAAGAAACTCACAACCAATCAGTTGGCGGTCGTGGCTAATTACTTGCGGAAATTTTGGGCAAAACTTAAAACCATCGGCGGCCGCTTCTTTCCAACGGACAATCGTTTCATCGGTCGGAATTTGGTAATGCGTCACGTTCAGCTCAATGGTGTTGAACTGACGAGTATAATGATACAAAAAATCCTTGTCTTTGGCATTTGATGGGTAAATTTTGCCCACCCAACTTTTATTCGCCCAAATCGGTGGACCAAAATATATATTGGGTTGAGTAGGCTTTGGCGATACTGCCGCAAGAGTCTTGGTAGTTAATGGATTATCTGGCGGAAGCGTAAAATCAACATCTGAAATATCTTTAAGTTTTCCGAAATCCATAGTCGTAGTATAATTAAGGTCTCATGCTTATTGTTTAGGCGTAGGACTTTTGTGTGATTTATTAAATTTCTCAATCCTCCAAACGATAAACCCTGCACTCGTGCTGCTGACTGTAATGCCCAGTCGTAAAAATTTGGTTGAGCGGATGGTTGAAAGTCTTTTCTCGCAAAAGATTTTCGTCAATGCCATTATGTGGGTCGAAATTTACCACAAAAACGTATTTTGGATTATCTTGGAGTGTCCAAATCATCAACTTTTGTTCTTCGGTTGGTTCTGAAAGCCATTTCACTTCACGACCTCTAATTTCCTCCCAAATATTTTCAGCCAGTTGGTGCATTTGCTGAAACAAATGAAACTGATAATGATTTTGACCCCAAACAAAAGGCCCGTGCGTTACTTTATCTCGGTCGTTGTCGTCTCGTATCGCAAAAACATATAATTTGGTATATTCTTCATTTTTGCCTCTTTCAAGGTGCATATTTCGGGTTTCAAAACCTAAGCCAACGTAGCTTGGCATATCGGTCAAAAATAGCGAAACGAATAAACGGAGATAATTGGCTGTGCGATAAAACTCGTCAAAACGTGGGTCGTCTTTATCGGCTGTCATTACCGTAAAATTCGGAGCAAAATTGCGAGTACGAAGCAATTGATTATACTTCACAAATTTCTGCATAAATTCATCCGAACCAACCACCGAAGATTGTAAATCTCCCAACGTCGAATCGGCATCAATGGCTTCCAAATGGTCATTTTCATCACCGTAGCCCATAAAATCAGCTTCCACCAAAAATGTTTCGGCAAAAAACGCAAAATGTTTTACGCCTTGCTTCTGCACATAGTGTTTTACGGCCATCAAAGGGTCGTAATATTCATCAGTTTTGGCAGGCACACCCGTAGGTCGGGGTTGTACGTGAGCCATATCGCCCCGCATGAAGTCTAAATTATACGCTTTCTGACATTCATGTACTTTCTGACAGAAATATTCCCAAGCATTTTTATTCGGATTTTCAAAATCTAATACCCAATTGGCGTTATCATCTTTTGAATGAAAAAACTTATAACGTGCCAAAGGCCCAAAAACCCTCGACATTGCCTGCGGTTCATCAAACTCATAAGTGTACCAACGGTTTCCGTTTTCATCAATCACAAATTCTTCGGGATTGATGTGCAACCCACGATACGGCGGTGCCATTGTCATCGGAAGTGTTTCGTAGCCTTGATAAATTAGCTCGTGCATTAACTCAACTCGGCGGCGTAATCTGCCTTGAACATCATTTTTGTGTCCGAAAATAATTTCCAGCCTTTGTTCATCACTCAAAATTGGTATTTCGGGCGAAAACAAAGTGTTTTTTGAGTAAGAAATTGGTGTGCCATTGGCTGTACCGTTGCGTACTAAATAATGCCAAATAATTTCTTCAACTTCTCTATAAATCGTTTCTGAATTACTCGTAATTCTTCCGCCAACTCTACGCACCCACTCGAAAAAACGAGGATAGGCAATCACCATTTCTGAAAAACGGTCAGTGTGTGGAATTACATCCATGCCCACACTTTTGCCCATTGCGTGCAAAAGATTGACGACAAACTTCAATTGTTTTTCGACCGAATCGAGCGAAGGAATAGCCGCAGCCAGTTCATGGCTAAAAAACTCAGTATTAATATTAAAACTGGTCATGCCGTAGAGACTTCCCACAACTCCTGGCTCCCAAATTGGCAGTAAATGAACAGAATCTTGTGATTTTGGAATCGTAAGGGCGTATTTGACGACATTGAAAAAATTTCCGATGGTGCGAACATTAATACCCACCATATTCGATTTTTTCAGCCATTGACTATCGGGATGATAGCTTACGGGACTTTCGATGCCCCGACTGGGGTCAGCCTGACTTGGGTCTAAAGCTTTTTGGATTATATCGTTACCAAATCGACGTTGAAGAATGTCTATAATATCATAAACATTGAGCTGAACGGCAATTTCGGGCAACAGATTTTCGATGTACGACGTCTGGTGCGAAGTATATTTATCTTTATATAAATAATGATTCTGACGCCACAAGTCAAACATCGACGTTTGTGTATAAGTATCAGTTGTCATCGAATTTCATCATAGATTATCTACAAAGTTATGAAATACCGATAAAAGATAACAATTTAACGCCAAAAAAATAAGGAAGCCCCGTTTGATTATCTCAATTGGGGCTTCCTTATTATTAAAATTAAATAGCTGATTGTTACTTCTGCGACGAAATCAAATCACATAAAATACGCTCACTTTCGGTCAAGATAATATCTTTTTCTTTATCATCTTTTTCGCCCGAACTTAGCTTATTTACTGCTTTTCTACGCTTCTCGTTTTCGTCACGTTCTTGCTTGCGTTTGGCTTCATTGAGCGAAATTACGGTAATATCTTTTATCTTGCGATATTCGGCCAAATCATCGGTTAATTGCTTCAATTCTTGGTCAGATTTCAAGCGGGCTTGATATTTTTCCTGTAATTTGGCAATCACTTTCTCATTAATAACCGTTGTTTTTTCGTAATCAGAAGTTTTCACTTGGTCATAAGGCAATGCACTTGGTTGCGAACTTTCTCCCATTTCTTCTGGGTCAAATGGTGTCGGAAGGTCAATATCGGCCACTACGCCTTTGCGTTGCGTGCTATTTCCTGTGATACGGTAAAACTTTTCGGTTGTCAATTTCAATTGACCATATCTTTCTTTTTGGTCGAAACCTACATTTGCTTTTTTATCGGTTGAAGCCGTGCGAGGAGCAAGCAAAAATTGGTCTAAATCAACCAACTGCTGTACAGTTCCTTTTCCGAAAGATTGCTCTCCGACAATTACGCCACGCTTATAATCTTGAATTGCTCCCGCAAAAATCTCCGATGCCGAAGCACTAAAACGGTTTTGAAGAATAACCAACGAACCATTATAAACTACTTCTGAGTCGGTATCGCTTTCTACATCAATGCTGCCATTATTATCACGGCGTTGAACAACTGGGCCTTTTGTGATAAATAAACCTGTGAGGTTAATAGCTTCGGTCAATGAGCCACCGCCATTATTGCGAAGGTCAATCACTACGCCATCCACACCTTTGGCTTTAAATTCACTCAAGAAACGTTTTACGTCTTTGGTTGTGCTCTGAAAATCTCCACCTTTACGGGCATCTTCAAAGTCACGGTAAAACATCGGAATATCAATCACACCCAATTTATAGTCTTTACCGTCTTTTTTCATCGGTACAACCACGCCTTTGGCTACTGCTTCTTCGAGTTTTACTTTTTCACGCACCAAACGAAGTTCCTTTGTTGGCGAACCAGCAGGAGCATCACCTGGCAATAATCTTACACGCACAACTGTTCCCTTTGTGCCTCTGATTAGTTTTACTGCATCATCCGTCAACCAACCCACAATATCTTGCCAAGTACCGTTTTCTCCTTGAGCTACGGCCACGATTCTATCGTTTTTGGTGGCTTGTCCACTTTTGAATAACGGTCCACCTGGAATAATCTCGGCAATCATTACATAATCGCCTTCGTTTCTCAACGAAGCCCCAATTCCTTCTACCGACTGGCTCATTTCGATATTAAATTGAGCGGCCGTACTCGGAATCATGTAATTTGTATGTGGGTCGATGGTTTCAGAAAAAGCATTCATAAACGACTGAAAAACATCATCGGGTCTCCATTTTGCGATACGAGTTTCCCAACGTTTGTAGCGGTCTTTCAAAGTCGCTATCGTTGCACTGTCTTTACTTCCACTTAATTTCAAATCAAGTACTTGACTTTTCACGATTTTACGCCAAACATCGTCCAGCTCTGTCGTAGATTTTGCCCACGGAGTTTTCTCACGGTCAGTTTCGTAGCTTTCGTCGGCTGTGAAATCAAACGGTTTATCGAGCAAAGTCATAATAAACTCGTGACGCTCTTTGTAACGTTTGCGGTAAAGATTAAAAACCTCGAACGGAGCGGTTAAATCTCCTTCCAATAAGTCTTCATCAATGCCGTCACGGTATTTTTCAAATGATTTGATGTCGCTTTCAATAAAATATGAATGTCCGCCATCTACATCTTTCAAGAAATTATCCCATACTTTTGCCGAAAAATCATTGTCGAGCTTAAATTTTTGGTAATGATGATAACTCAAAAACTGGGTAGCAAACTGCTCAACTTGCTCTTGCGTGCGAGTTGGTTTTAAGTCGTTGTAGCCATACGTTGGCAACGCCGCAGTCTGATTTTGAGCCTTATTTTCAAAGCAGCCAAAAAGACCAGTTAAGGTTAGTAGAACGATTATTCTTTTCATAATTTGCAACATGACCACCCCCAACGGCAGCGGCCGACTGTCCCTAAAGGGGAGTTTATTTTTCATAATTTATTTAACAATATCTAATAATTCTACTTCAAAAATCAAAACTTGGTTTGGGCCAATGCTTGGTGGGCCTTGTGGGCCATAAGCTAAGTTTGAAGGAATAAATAGCTTCCACTTTGAGCCAACTGGCATTAATTGAAGAGCTTCTACCCAACCCTGAATCACTTGTGTTACACCAAATTCGGCTGGCTCTCCACGTTCTACTGAACTATCAAAAATGCTTCCATCAATCAATGTTCCGTGATAATGTACTTTTACTTTATCTGATGATGCAGGTTTTACGCCAGTACCTTCTTTCATAATCGAATACTGCAAGCCACTTGGTAACGTAACAACGCCCGTTTTGGTTTTGTTTTCGGCCAAAAACTTATCGCCAACTGCTTTATTTCCAGCACCTTTTTTCATTGATTCATTCTGAAAATAACCTTGAATATAAGCATTTGCAACATTAGGGTCCATCAAAGTTGTTTGTCCATTCAATATCTGGTCAATGGCTTTTGCCAACATTGCTGAATTAACTTTCAGATTTTGTTGTTTCAAATTACCAGCGATATTCATTCCGATAGCGTAGCTAATCGAATCAACACCGTTTTTCATACCTTCTGAAGTTTGAGGGGCAACTACAACGGTTTTGGTTGTGGTGGCAGGTTTTGCAGCAGGTGCTTTAGCTTTGGGAGCTGGTTTTTTTGTGCTTTGTGCAAACGAAGATTGTGATAATAAAATAATAACAGCGAAAGCAATAAATGTTTTTTTCATTTCTTATTTTTAATTGACTTTTTATAAATAACAAATAAACGTACTTTTAGTCTAAAAATTAGTATTTCTATAAAAAAACTACGAAATAATTACAGATTTACGAAATAAAAACACCAATAGTTTGACATTGAGACAATTATTCAACATATTTCTTATTGTGATGTAAAGTATCCAATACCATTTTACCACTAAGAAACTAAGTTTCACTAAGAAAACACTGAGAATATTTGTATTTTCTTAGTGTCTTATCGAAACGATGCGGTCGTGATTTTGTGCAAAATTATTTGACACTTTTGCTTCACATTTTTTATCAGTAACACATATTTTAAAAATCAGCTTCTTCACTGCTCCAAAAATAACATGCTCACGCCCGAAGAATTAGAAAGATATAACCGCCAAATGTTAATGCCTGAATTTGGTTTAGCTGGACAAGAAAAACTAAAAAAAGCAAAGATTTTAGTGATAGGCTGTGGCGGACTTGGAAGCCCTATTTTATTGTATTTAACTGCGGCTGGCGTTGGCACGCTCGGAATTGTAGAAAACGACAATATTGATATTAGTAACCTTCAAAGGCAGATTTTATACAGTTCGTCGGCAGTTGGGCAAGCAAAAATCAGCGAAACTGTCAAACGTCTTTCAGCATTAAATCCTTTGGTTACGTTTAATCAATATCCAACTCTACTGACTGCCGAAAATGCTTTAGAAATTATTAAAGATTATGATATTGTCATTGACGGAACGGATAATTTCCCGACTCGATATTTGGTCAATGATGCGTGTGCGATGCTCAATAAACCTTTTGTTTATGGGGCAATTCATCGTTTTGAAGGGCAAGTGGCGGTTTTCAATCATCAAAATTCTGCTACTTATCGAGATTTATTTCCTAAGCCTCCACCACCCGAACAAGCACCAAACTGTGCTGAAGCAGGCGTTTTGGGCGTTTTACCAGGAATTATTGGCTCGATGCAGGCACTTGAAGCAATCAAAGTAATAACCAATATTGGCGAACCACTTTCGGGAAAATTATTAGTGCTTGATACGCTTTCGATGCAAAGTCGAATTATCCGAATTCCGAAAATGCCTGACACGCCAAAAATTACTCAACTAATTGATTATGAAACATTTTGTGGGCTAAAATCAGCCAATGATATTACTTATGAAGAATTAAAAATACTGAGCGATTATCAATTAATTGACGTACGTGAAAAACATGAATACGAAACACGAAACATTGGCGGAGAATTGATGCCATTATCGGAATTAGAAAAACATTTACCAAAAATCAGTCGAGATAAAACCGTAGTGGTGCATTGTCAAAGTGGCATTCGTAGCCAGAAAGCAATAAAAACGCTCCAAGAAGATTTTGGTTTTACAAACTTGCTAAATCTTACTGGTGGAATAAATAAAATTCAATGAAAGAAAAATTACTGGAGAAAGTAAAAGAATTGATTGAGAATAGAATGCAAACTTCTTATGAAGCAATGGAAGCAGCCAAAAACTCAGCTAACGAAGAAGGAAAAAGTTCGGCAGGCGATAAATACGAAACCGCCCGTGCAATGGGGCAACTCGACCGAGAAATGAACGGCAGAATGTATGAACAAGCACGCCAAGAACGCCTTTCTTTGGATAAAATCGACACCGAAACGCTTTTTACAAAAGTGGCTTTTGGGGCATTAGTAGAAACCACAATGGGAAATTTCTTTGTCTCAATCGGTGCAGGAATAATCGAATTGGATGCGAAAAAGTTTATGGCAATTTCGCCACAAGCCCCAATTGGACAACTAATTATGGGTAAAACCGCCGCCGAGACATTCGATTTTCGTGGAAAAATCCATAAAATTATGGGTATTTCTTGAAAACACATTTTAATTTTCAGCAAAAACAGTCTGAAAATTTGCACTTAATTAACTATCATTGTACCCAAAACCAAACAAAAACAGTAACACAAGTTTTCAACTTGTGTAGAAACCGAGAAAAAATACATTATAACATATTGATTATTAGCGTTTAGCTTAAAAATCCTGTTATCAGAAACTACCACTTTCAAAGAACAACGGGAAATGAAGCAACAAACGCCTGTGCGGTACAACGTGCGGGCGTTGCTTTATTTTGTTGTTCGGGCTGTGGTAGGCCTCTGGTAACGAATAAATGCAGCGTCTCACGTTTTTTTATTTATACCGCCCTATGGAAATCAAACAGCTCCTTGAAAATACCCTCCGAAAAGAACCCAACTACCTGACCGATAATGGCGATGTAAAAAAATGGGTAGTTATCTCTAAGGCCCAAAACTTCGACGAAACACTCATCGGTTTATTACTCGACCAACCACGTCTAAAAACTGAATTTTTCAGAGAAATTCACGGACATTGGATTTTTGACCAAAATCGCTTCACTGATTTTATCGAACAAAAAGAATACCTCGAAGATAGTTTTACTCGCTACAAAAATAAAATTGGACTAACGATTGGCAGTAAGTTTTTGGGCCAACGCAACGAAGTTTCACTCGTTTGGCCTTACAAAGACTGCGTACTCGAAGACGGTCAAAGCCGAGAAGAACAAAAACGCAACGAAATATTCTTCAACGAACTACTCGCCCAAGACGAAATAACTCAACTCTTAGAGCCAAAAGTCTTGACAAATGCAAAACACTTTACTTCTAACAATGAACAAAAATTCGACAAATTTAACCGCAACGAACAAGGTACTATTACTGATAATCTACTAATCAAAGGCAATAATTTGCTCGCCTTACATAGTCTAAAAAAGAAGTTTGCTGGTAAAATCAAGCTCATTTATATTGACCCGCCTTATAATACTGGAAATGACGGCTTTAAATATAATGATAGTTTTAATCATTCTACTTGGCTGACTTTTATGAAAAACAGGTTAGAGATTGCGAGGAAGCTATTGAGAGAAGATGGGGTGATTTTTGTTAGTTTAGATGACAAAGAAGCTCATTATTGCAAGATTTTAATGGATGAAATTTTTGGTAGAGAGAATTTCATTGCTGACATATGTCATAAAGCACGTGCATCTGTATCAAATGATAAAATCATTTCCCCCAATCATAATCACATACTTCTATTTGCTAAAAAAGAAAGAACTGTCTTTTCAAAAAAAAACCAATTTGGCGAAAAAAATGAACTAAAGGGATTCACTTTGAAAGATGACAAAGGTAATTATAAGCTTGTTCCTGTTGATGGACCTGGTGGAGATAAAAAGGGAAATCCTTATTATGAGTTTTTAGGAGTAATTGGGTATTGGAGATTTTCCCAAGATAGAATGCAAAGGATGTATGAAGAAAATTTAATAGTAAAAAAGGGAAATAGCCTATATCAAAAATATTACGAGGAAAAAGCCAAAAATAGTCGTAAAACAACAACAACGTGGTGGGATAATGGTTTTCTAACCTCAAGTGCAACTGGTGAATTAAAAACACTAATGGAATCTGAAAATCCATTTAGCAATCCAAAAAATATTAACTTATTAAAACATATCGTTGATTTATGGGTACGAGAAAAAGATGATATTGTTTTAGATTTTTTTGCAGGAAGCAGTACAACAGCCCAAGCAGTTTTAGACCTAAACAAAGAAGATGGAGGTAATCGACAATTTATTCTTTGTGAACAAATGGAATATGTTGAAAATGTAACCACCGAAAGAATTAAGAAAGTAATCGAAAAAAATCAAGAAGGCTCATTTATCTACTTAGAGCTAAAGAAATACAATGAAACTTTCATTGAGCAAATCCAAGAAGCCAACACAACCGAAGAGTTATTAGAAATCTGGGAAGCTATGAAAGAGCGTTCTTTTCTCAACTACAACATTGATATAAAAGCCCAAGACACCCACATTGAGGAGTTCAAAACCCTAAGCATTGAGCAACAAAAACAACATTTGGCACAATTACTTGATAAAAATCAACTATATGTGCCTCTCTCTGCCATGAATGATGCTCAATATGGCGTAACCGAAGACGAAAAAGCCCTAACAAAAGTATTCTACTCGTAACACAAGTTTAAAACTTGTGCCACAAAATCAACGAAACATTGACCTATGAAAACCTATCTATACGACACCCTAATCGAAGAGTTTGGTAAAAAGACAATCGCAAAAACCAATATTCCGCAATCAATTACCGACAATCTTAACCCAAAATTCCCAATTCGACCCTATCAGAAAGAAGCATTTCAGCGATTTATTGTCTTTAATGAAGAACCTTTCG
>JBKBSS010000062.1:0-12751 GCA_046291385.1 Emticicia sp.
CAAATCATAAGTGTTCGTACATTTGAATACGATTTGAAAGGAAACAAAATCAAAGAATCATATCTGGACAAACTCGGCAGTGTAAACATGTACAAAACATGGGAATTTGCCTGTAAATAGTTCATGAACACAATAATTATTCGTAAATCACAATTCGTAAATCCTTAGAGATGGTCGCTGAAAAAATTGATTATGTTGCCGAAATCGCTCGGTTGAAAAAAGAAAAAAATGCGGTTTTATTGGTTCATTATTACCAAATTGCCGAGATTCAAGACATCGCCGATTACATTGGCGATAGCTTAGGGCTTTCGCAACAAGCAGCCAAAACCGACGCTGATATGATTGTTTTTGCGGGAGTTCGTTTCATGGCCGAAACCGCCAAGATTCTTTCGCCTAACAAAAAGGTTCTTTTACCAGACTTCAATGCAGGTTGCTCGCTCGAAGAATCGGCTCCTTATGCCGAGTTTAAGGCTTTCAAAGACCAACACCCTGACCATATTGTTATTTCATACGTAAACTGTTCGGCAGCGTTAAAAACGCTCACTGATGTGGTTTGTACGAGTAGCAATGCCGTAAAAATCGTCGAAAGCTTCCCGAAAGAACAAAAGATAATCTTTGCTCCCGATAAAAACTTGGGTGGCTACATCAATCGTGTAACTGGTCGAAATATGTTGCTCTGGGACGGTGCGTGTATGGTTCACGAGACTTTTTCGGGAAAAATGATTACCAATTTGAAAGCCAAACACCCAAATGCCGAAGTGGTGGCTCACCCAGAAAGTGAAGAATCAGTTTTGAAATTGGCTGATTACATTGGTTCAACAACTGGACTTTTAAAACACGTTATCAATAGTCCACAAAAAGAGTTTATTGTGGCTACTGAGTCGGGGATTTTGCACCAAATGCGTAAATCTGCTCCTGAAAAGAAATTTTATGTAGCACCAACATCAAAAAATGGTCATGCGTGCAAGGCTTGCTCAGACTGCCCACACATGAAACTCAATACGCTCGAAAAATTATATTTGTGTTTGAGAGATGAAACTCCCGAAATAAATCTTCCAGCCGAAATGCTGGCCGATGCTCGCAAACCAATCGAAAGAATGTTGGAGCTTTCAGCAAAATTTGGACTGTAATTCGTGGAGCGAAGTTCCACTTCGCTCATGAGTTTATAATATAAAATTTAAAAAATACTGTAAAAAACAAACGGGTGAGACCAAAATCTCACCCGTTTGCTATTAAAATTCATATTCTACGCTATCGACAAGTTGAAATCTTGTTCTACATTATTTTACATTCTTTTTTCTCAATGCTTTCACATTAATTGACTTGATGACTTCTGATTTTTTCAGAACAATACTCCAAATCGCAAAACCTGACTCATCCGCAAAACATAATTTTCCAACACCATTTTTGTACGGAATTGGCGAAGTGTAAACAAAAAGCGAATCACCAATTTTTTGAGTATTCGCTCCCATTTCAAGTTTTTTGGCGGCATTATCAGCGTAAGCCTCCAGAATTTCTCTTTCTTTCACATACAACTGATTATTACCACCAATATCTGGCTGCCCCAAAAGTCTAATTTTCAAATCGTATCTCTCTGATAATGAGTCAATTAGTTTCATGTTTTGCAGTTGACAAATTTCTTCGGTACGAACCGCACTCACATTTTTCATTTGATTAGCAAAATCGGCCGTTAGGGCTTTTGAAATCTCAGTCCCCATTTCTTCTACTTGATAAGTTATTTGGGTAGCCGAAACTCGCTTTACTTTGTAGTCGTCCATTTGGTCAACAATCTGTGAAGTATTTTCCAAACGCTCAAAACTACATGATAAATTTACTAAAAGTATTAAAAGTATTGATAAGTATTTTTTCATTTGTTCAGTTATTTTTTACAAATTTACAAACAGCGTGGGTTTTTATGGCAAAAACTTTCTTTATTAACAAATAAAACCTGCAAGGTGTTATTTATCCTTGCAGGTTTTGAAGTCAAACGAAGCCGAAAATCGTAGCGGAGCATTAGAAATACGAAAGTATTTTCAGAGGCTCATCCATAACCACCTCTAAACTTATAAGTACTCGCTACTTTATCAATAGCCACGATATAAGCCGCCAAACGTAGCGAAACACCATGTTTTTGTGAAGTCTCAAATACATTATCGAAAGCATCTTTCATCATTCGGTCTGAACGGCGATTGATTCGGTCCAGAGCCCATTTGTAGCCAATACGGTTTTGTACCCATTCAAAATACGAAACCGTTACGCCACCCGCATTTGCCAAAATATCAGGTACAACCATGATTCCTTTTTGGTTGATAATATCATCGGCACTGGCCGAAGTCGGGCCGTTTGCCCCTTCTACGATAAGTTTTGCTTGAATATTACCTGCATTTTCGTGCGTAATTACGTCTTCTTTCGCCGCAGGAACTAAAACATCAACATTCAAAGCCAACAATTCTTCGTTGGTTATCAACTCAGCATCTTTGAAACCTTCGAGCGTTCCGTTATTGGCATTTCGGTATGCAACCGCTTTTTCTACATCAATTCCTCTCGGATTGTAGTACGCTCCCGAAATATCGCTCAAACCACAAATCGTTACGCCTTTTTCTTGCAAAAGTTTTGCTCCCCACGAACCTACGTTACCAAAACCTTGCACAGCCGCCGTTGCACGATAAGGATTCAATCGTAATTTTTCCATACCAGCCAATGCCGAAACCATTACCCCACGACCAGTTGCTTCAGTACGACCCAACGAGCCACCCAAAACCAATGGTTTTCCTGTAACAACTGCGTTTACGGTCATTCCTTTGGCTTTTGAATATTCATCCATCAACCAAGCCATTTCACGAGGGCCTGTTCCCATATCTGGTGCAGGAATATCTTTGTCTGGCCCAAAAATATCAAGCATCGAAATCGTGTAGGCTCGCATCAAACGCTCCATTTCACCTGCCGACATTTCACGTGGATTACAAGCAATTCCGCCTTTTGCACCACCGTAAGGAATATCAACCACGGCACATTTCCAAGTCATCCAAGCCGCTAAGGCTCTTACTTCATCAATATTTACGGCTGGGTCGAAGCGGATACCGCCTTTACTTGGCCCCAAAATCGTTGAGTGAATCACTCGGTAGCCTTCAAAAACCTTGATTTGGCCGTTATCCATCGTCACGGGCAATCCTACCGTCACCTGACGAGCAGGTACTTTCAAAATATAATACATTTCATCGCTGATACCGAGAATTTTCACGGCAGCATCGAATCGTTGCATCATTGACTCCAACGGATTCTCTTTATCCTTGATTGGAGCGGGTTCTATATATGTCATAAACAGAATAATATTTTGTGTGTGAATGTGGCTTCACAGTACAAACTTAGAAAAAATAAAGTATTTCTTAAAATCGTTAAATTTTTTGCTAATTTTTTATCAGCTTATTTGGCAAATATACCTTATCAGCCTTTTGCTTTTTTTTACAAAACCAAATAATTTATTGTTTTTCTAAAATTACCATTAAATAAATTTTTTTTAGGTTATCTCAAGAAATCGTGTGGGACTATTGTTTCAGCCTGTCAAAATATTATATTTGTGGGATTATTGAAAAAACCCAATTATAAACGTTTACTGCTTTACAATTATGGCCGCAGTTGAAGAAAAAACCCGATATTCGGAAGATGAACTAAAGGAATTTGAAACAATTATTACTCAAAAACTGGAAGCAACTCGCAACGAACTGAATTTTATTAGAGAAACGTTGAGTAGAAAAAACGACAACGGCACGGAATACACCGCCAATAGCACAAAACTAATGGAAGACGGTGCCGATGTAAGCGAAAAAGAGCAATTGAGCCAGTCGGCTGGAAGATTGCAGAAATTTGCTCAACAGTTAGAAGCAGCTTTAATCAGAATCAAAAATGGCACTTACGGCGTTTGTCGTGATTCTGGTAAATTGATTCCGAAAGAACGTTTGAGAGCAGTACCGCACACGCAACAAACGATTGAAGCAAAGCTAAAAGCTTCTAACTAAAATTTTAAGGAAAAACATCTATAATTTCTACCTTGTAAGACGCTTAAACCGTTTTTCACAAGGTTACAGGGATTGTTGTCTATAACAAAAAAGCCTCTACATCAGAGGCTTTTTTTGTTTTTCACGAATACTACATCAATTAGGGTGAAAAGTATTATGTAGCTTCTTTCAAAATATTGATAAAAAAAATGATTTGAAAAATTGTATATTTGAGAAACAATTTACTTCAACTGTGAAGAGAGATGACTCGCTTTGGAAAGCAATTTTGGAAGATTTATTTGATGACTTCCTAAGGTTTTTTATTTCAGATGCCAATGATATTTTTGACATGGAACGAGGGTTTGAGTTTTTAGATAAAGAACTCGAACAACTTTTTCCAACGAATGTGGACGAGTTTTTTCCGAAGTATGTTGATAAATTGGTAAAAGTTTTCACCAAAAATGGTACAGAAGAATGGATTTTGGTGCATATTGAAGTTCAAGGCTCAAAAGATGAGCATTTCAGCGAAAGAATGTTTTCATACTTTTACCGAATCTTAGATAAATATAAAAAGCCAATCACGGCTTTTGCCATTCTGACCGATAATAACAAAAACTTTCATCCTACGCACTACGAGCGAAGTTTTTTAGGCACAAAATTAAGATACGACTTCAATTCTTGTAAAATATTGGAATTAAATGAGCGACAATTATCCGAAAGCAATAACCCTTTTGCATTAGTTGCACTTACTGCCCGTATTGCCATCAAAAAAGGAAGGATAAAAGAAAGTGACCTCTTTGAACTAAAACTTGATTTAGCAAGACTTTTATTGAGTAAACAGATTCCGAAAGAAAAAATCAGAGCTTTAATGAACTTTCTGAAACTTTATATTCGTTTTGGAAATGAAGAATTAGTTACTAAATTTGAAGAAGAAATAACCATAATTACCAATAAAACAAAGCAGACAATGGGAATCGAAGAATTTGTTTTGGAACGTGCCAAAAGAATTGGCAAACTCGAAGGTAAACTTGAAGGTAAACTTGAAGGTAATTTTAATTTTGTGACAAGTCTTTTACAAAATAGCGATTTTGATGAAGCAAAAATTGCATTTATTGCGGCTGTTCCAATAGATTTTGTTAAAAAGATAAAAGACGGTGCATCTTTGAATGACTTAAAGTAACCAAATATATAATCTGTCTCTTGTGCAGAAAGAATTTTATTTGTCTATAAAAAAAGCCTCTACGTCAGAGGCTTTTTTGTTTTACAGGTTTTTATACATTTCTTTGTTTGAAAAATATAAACTTCTCGACATGAAAAAAAACACCCTACTCTACCTATTGTTTTTTCAATTACTTATCAGTCAGGCATTTAGCCAAGTTGCTGATAGTTATTATTTACCTCAAACTGTTACTTATGATGCTAAAATTCCGACGCCACAGAAGTTTTTGGGTTATCAAGTCGGCGAACAACACGTAACGCCCTATGAGACAATTACTTACATGAAAGAATTGGCTCGTTTATCGAATCGTTTCAAGATAGAAACTTACGGAAAAACTTTTGAAAATCGTGAGTTGGTTCTCGTCACCGTTACGTCTCCCGAAAATCATACTCGCATCGACCAAATAAAGTCCGAACACCAAAAATTGGTTAATCCTACACAATCTGGCGGTTTAGACCTACAAAAAATGCCAATTGTGGTTTGGATGGGCTATTCGGTACACGGCAACGAAGCAAGCGGGACAAACTCAAATCTAATGTCGGCTTATTATTTGGCCGCTGCTCAAGGTGCAGGTGTAGATTCATTACTAAACGAAACAATTATCTTAATCGACCCAGTTATCAATGCCGATGGTGGAAATCGTTTTGCAACTTGGGTAAACATCAATCGTAGTATTAATTTAGTGAGCGATGTAAATAGCCGTGAATTTAGCGAAACTTGGCCTGGTGGACGCTCGAATCATTATTGGTTTGACCTCAACCGTGACTGGCTTTACCAACAAATGCCCGAAAGTAAAGGTCGTTTGGTGAAATTTTATGACTGGCGACCAAATATCTTGACCGACCACCACGAAATGGGTTCGGCTTCGAGTTTCTTTTTTCAACCTGGTATTCCTGCACGTACGCACCCGCTTACGCCCAAGAAAAACATTGATTTAACCATCAAATTCGGAAAATTCCAAGCCGTTGGACTCGACAAAATCGGTTCGGCTTATTATACACAAGAAAACTACGATGATTTTTACTACGGAAAAGGTTCTACACTTCCAGATGTAAATGGTTCGGTCGGAATTTTGTTTGAACAAGCATCGTCTCGTGGGCATTTGCAAGAAACTTCAAATGGATTATTAAGTTTTCCGTTTACGGTTCGTAACCAAGTTACGGCTACATTCTCAACGCTTCGTGCAGCACGTGAAATGCGTGTCGAATTACTCGACCACATGAGAAGTTTCTATAAAGAAACTTCGACCGATGCCGTAAAAGGCTTTGTTTTTGGTGGTGGAAATGATGCCATAAAAACTTGGGAAATGGTAAATATGCTCAAACGCAACCAAATTGATGTATATCGCTTAGGAAAAGACGAAAATCAAGACGGAATAGCTTTTAGCAAAGAAAACGCCTACGTTGTGCCGATGAATCAGCCACAGCACCGCCTTATCAAGTCAATGTTTGAAAAACGCACGAAATTTGAAGATAGTTTATTCTATGATATTTCGGCATGGTCGCTGCAATATTGTATGAATGTTCCTACGGCAGAAGTAAAAATAGCCATTTCATTAGGCGAAAAAGTGGATAAAAATGATTTCCCGAAAGGCAAAGTTGTAGGCAAAAGTCAATATGCCTATTTGTTTGAGTGGAATAGCTACTACGCTCCACGTGCCGCTTATGAATTATTGAAAAAAGGTTATAATCTAAAAGTCGCAACCGAGCCACTTTCGGCAGTTATTGATGGAAAAGAACGCACTTTTGATTATGGAACAATTCAAATTTTCAGCAATGGTTCTGACCCTTCGGCTTTGCTACAAACGCTTGCCGAGCGTGACGGTGTAGATTTCTACGCAGTTTCAACAGGTTTAACTCCGCAAGGAATTGACTTTGGTAGCGAAAAATTCAAAAAATTACGTTTACCCAAAGTTTTGATGCTGGGCGGAGCGGGCGTACAATCAACCGATGCTGGCGAAATTTGGCATTTACTTGACCAAAGAATCAATATTCCGCTGACTGTGGCAGACATTGAAACAGCCAACCGAACAACTTTAGAAAAATACACACACATTGTTTTGGCTGGTGGCAACTATAATGCACTTTCTGACGAGAAAATCAAGCGTTTTGTGCAAAGCGGTGGCGTTTTGGTAGCAATGACCGACGCTGTTGAATGGGTTTCTGCTAAAAAAATTGCCAGTATTAGCGTTAAAGAAAAGCCTGATAATAACGGTAGCGGTGAAAAACGTGCATATAATCTTCAAGAAAAATATACTGGTGCTTTAGAAACCGCAGGAACAATCTTTGAGGCGAAAATCGACCCGACGCACCCGTTGTGTTTTGGTTATCAGCAAAGCAAATTGGCTTTATTTAAAGATAATAATATCTTTATGGAAGACACCAAAAATCCGTATAATACGCCAATGGTTTTTACTCCAAATCCTTTGTTGGCGGGGTATGTGCATCCCAAAAATGAAAAACTAATCAAAAACTCGCCAGCCGCTATTACTTTAAATGTGGGTTCTGGTCGAGTAATTGCTTTATCAGAAAATCCGAATTTTAGAGCATTTTGGTATGGTACAAACAAACTTTTCTTGAATACACTTTTCTTCGGAAATATAATCGGTGGTGGTCGTTTTGGCGGAGAAGAGGAGTAAAGTCAGCAGTTTACAGTGGGCAGTCGGCAGTAAAATTGCCTGCTGCCCATTGTAAATGAGCAACTAATTTTGCCAAAACCTACGTTTTTTCTACCTTGCGAGCAATATTACAGGATTTACTCGTAAATCTGAAATCGTAAATCGTAAATCGTATGTCTGATTTTTTAAAAATAGGTGAGTTGAAAGAAAATCTCGTAAAACTCATCGAGGCAAAATTTGAATTAACAAAACTTAATATTCAAGATAAAATTGAGGGCATAGCTGTGAAAGTAGCTTATGCTCTCATTATGTTTATACTCGGTATTGTGGTGATTATTTTTCTGAGTATTCTGATTGCTCTTGGCCTCAATCATTTGATTGGTAGCTCTTGGCTGGGTTTTCTTATCATGTTTGGCTTTTATACCATTATTCTTGCCATTTTTATTTTTGCGAAAGATTCTGTTCAAAATACTATCAAGAAACGAGTCGAAGAAATAGTTGATGAAAATTTGTAGGACAGGTTTGCAACCTGTCGAAAGCGTAGAATAAAATTTGACACTATAAAATAACAGGTTACAAACCTGTCCTACAAAATATGGATGAATTTCATGAGAGACATCTCCCTCATTTTCAGCCACTTGGAGGTTTATTTTTTGTAATATTCAATCTTCACGGATGCGTACCTAAAGAGGTTCATGAGCAATGGGAACAGGAATATAATTTAGAAAAAGAAAAAATTATGTTTTCCTCCAAAAATAAAAAACGAAGATTTAGACAAACTCGGAAAGATAACCTTTGCCAAAAAAGATAAATTTCTTGATAACTATTCAGGAGGCAAACATTATCTCAAAAGCGATTCGTTGGCAAAAATTGTAGCAGATGCTCTGCATTTTTGGGATGGCAAACGCTTTGAACTTTTTGCTTACTGCATCATGTCAAATCATGTTCATGTTATCCTGAGATTATTCAATGATACTGAAATAGACACACCTCCGTATCTTCAAGAAATCATGCACTCAATAAAAAGATTTTCCGCCAGAGAATGCAACAAATTATTGGGAGAAACTGGTAAGTTTTGGCAAGATGAAAGCTATGATAGATTAATCTGTGATGATGAAGAACTACACAGAATCTTGATTTACGTCCTCAATAATCCCGTAAAATCAGGCCTTTGCCAACAAATGAAAGGTTGGAAATGGTCATATATCAAAAAAATCTATGACGACATCATGTAGGACAGGTTTGCAACCTGTCGAAAGCGTAGAATAAGTTTATTTCCAAAAATATTGACAGGTTATAAACCTGTCCTACACTTTTTTATTACACTTTCAGCTAAAAACCATAAATTTGTACATTAATAGAAACGTCGTTTTCTTAATGGCAAAATTTTTGCCACTGCATCCATAAAATTCCTTCATGAAATACGAAATTGTTATTGGCTTAGAAGTTCACTGCCAATTGGCGACTGAAAGTAAAATTTTCGCATCTGATACCAACAAATTTGGTAGCGAACCAAATACAAATATCAGTGTAATTACGCTCGGACACCCTGGCGTTTTGCCAAAACTCAATAAAAAAGCAGTCGAATTTGCCATTCGTATGGGTTTGGCTTGTGGCTGCGAAATCAATAGAAATAATTATTTCGACCGTAAAAACTATTTCTATCCCGACCTTCCGAAAGGCTATCAAGTTTCGCAAGATAAATTTCCGATTTGTAAAGGTGGCGAAGTAAAAATTCGCTTGAAAGACGGTAAAGGTTTCAGAGAACGCACCTTAGAACTTCACCACATTCACCTCGAAGAAGATGCAGGAAAATCGGTTCATGATGGAAGCGATGCGTTTACGCTTTTGGATTATAACCGTGCAGGAACACCGCTCGTAGAAATCGTTTCGGAGCCTTGTATGCGTAGCCCCGAAGAGGCGGGTGCGTACTTGACAGAAATTCGTAAGATTGTGCGTTATTTGGGCATTTGCGATGGAAATATGGAAGAAGGCTCAATGCGTGCCGACTTAAATATTTCGATTCGTGAAGAAGGAACAACCGAATTTGGCACGAAAGTCGAAATCAAAAATATGAATTCGATTCGTAACTTACAGCACGCCGCCGAGTTTGAATACAAACGCCAAGTTGCTTTGCTCGAATCGGGCGGAAAAGTTATTCAAGAAACCCGAATGTTTGATGCCGATAATGGTCAAACTTACAGTATGCGTTTGAAAGAAACGATGAATGATTATCGTTATTTCCCTGAACCCGATTTAGCTCCTTTAAGAATTTCGGACGAATGGATGAACGAAATCAAGGCACAAATGCCAGCTTTGCCGAGTGAATTACTCGAAAAATTCACGAAAGAATTTGGTATTCTCGACGAACACGCCGTGACGATTACTGACACCAAAGAAATGGCTGATTATTATTTGGAGGTTTGTAAACTTACACAAAACTACAAAGCGGCATCTAACTGGCTTACGTCAACAATCAGAGGATATTTGAACGAAAATAGCATCGAAATTGCTGATTTTACTCTAAAACCGAGTCAATTAGTAGAAATTATTGCTTTGGTTGATGAAAACAAAATCAGCAGTTCGGCAGCAGCACAGAAATTATTTCCGTTGATGCTCGAAAATCCGACAGTTTCAGCATTGAAATTGGCCGAAACCAACAATTTGATTCAAGAAAGCAATACCGATACATTACAAGCGTTAATCAACGAAGTTCTTGCTGCCAACGAAGCCAAAGTAAAAGAATACAAGAGTGGAAAGAAAGGTTTACTTGGCATGTTTGTTGGGGAAGTAATGAAAAAATCGAAAGGCTCGGCCGACCCAAAACGTACAAATGAGTTATTGATGGCGGCATTGTCTTAAAGAGTATAATTTTTAATAAAATATAGATTTATGAAACACATTATTATTGCTATATGCTTGGTAATCAGTGGAACGGCCTGCCAATCGCAACCCCAAGCAACTGCCCCAACGGGTACAGAAAGTACGTATAATATTAGCGGAAAAGTAAAATCGACGGTGAGTGGAAAAATATATTTGGAGCGAATGAACGACCGAAATATTCCATTTCGTATAGATTCGATGGCTCTTTCGGCCGATAACTCTTTTGCTTTCAAAGGCAAAATGTCTGAGCCAGGCATTTATCAAATAAATATCGCTAACCAACAAATGATTGGTCTGATTCTCGACGGTGGCGAAACACTTACGATTACAGCCGATGGCTTTAATTCGCCCGATAAACCAGGTTCGTATGCAGTTGATGGTTCGCCGATGATGGCAAAATTTAATCAAGTTATGGCCGAATCTCAAAAATTTCGTCAAAGTCAAGTAGATTTACAAAATCAGTTTGATGCCGCAACTCAGAAAAAAGACCAGAAGAAAATAAAAGAGATTCAAACTACTTATCAAGCATCGGAAGCAAACTATAATGCAACCATCAAACCAATTATTGGCGAAATGGGGTCTTCATTAGCGAGTTTGATTGCGGTTAACAATTTTTTGAATCCAGAAAAAGATTTTGAAACATTTGCGAAAGTAGCGAGTCAATTAGAAAAAGAAGGTAAAAACCACTTCTTTGCTAAACTTTTTATTCAAGATGTAAAACGTAGAAGTGCTGGCTCGGTTGGTGCAGATGCTCCTGATTTTTCGTTGGTTGATTTAGACGGAAAAACTGTAAAACTTTCAGAATTACGTGGAAAAGTAGTAGTTCTCGATTTTTGGGCAACTTGGTGCGGGCCTTGCATTATGTCATTTCCAGGAATGAAATTATCAATGGATAAATTCAAAGATAATCCAAATGTGAAGTTTTTGTTTGTGAATACTTACGAGCGTGTAAGTACCGACCAATGGAAATCGACAGTGAGTACGTTTGTAAAACAAAGAGGTTTTACGACTTTTCCTGTGATTTTGGATATTGGTGGCGAAGTTGCTGGAAGTTACGGTGTAAACGGCATTCCTGCTAAATTTTGTATCGACAAAGAAGGAAAAATCAAGTTTAAAAGCACAGGTTATTTAGGCTCAAGCGATGCAATCGTGGCGGAAATGACCCAGTGGATTGAAGAAGCAAGCAAGTGATAATGGTGAATTATTGATTGTTAATGATAAAATAAAAAGCTCGGTTGAAAGTTTCAACCGAGCTTTTTATTTGCTTTTTTTACGATTACTTATCATTCAATGGTAAAACTACTCGCTTTATGTTTCCATCTTCGCCTTGCGTAATCATCACGAAGACTGTTCCTGCTTTTTGTTTGCCAATATTGATTTGACCTACATATTCGCCCGAAAAATCTTTTATTTCTTCTTTTGCAATCACACTTCCTTTTACATCCAAAACTTTGATGCTTACATCGCCTTTTTGTGGAGCGTTAAATCTCACATTCAAGATTTCAGTTTTAGGGTTATTCGAGAAAACTTCTACATTTTTAATAGTTTTGCTGCCTGAATTTCCGCCATCAAAAAAGTTATCAGGAATCGTGCGAAACTCAAATTTCAGGTCTTTGCCCATTTGCTTCATATTGTCTCGTAGGCTTTCCATATTACCATGAAATTCGTGCGTAAAGTCTTCACTATCAAAGCTTTCACCCTCTGCTCGTCCATCTTTTTTATAAACTCTTACTTTAGGGCCTCTTTTAATAACGATTTCTTCATTGCCATTATCATTGTTATAATTGTAGTTTTTTTCTATTCTACGTCCACCATTGATTTCAACTTTCGCATCAGAATCATTATCTATTTCAATTTTTACGCCTTGTGCTTTGCCTTTATTCAGAGCCAAAACTGAGTCTTTAAATTTTTCAATCATCTCATTCTTTTGGCTACTCGATAAACCCGACGAATTGATGATTTTCTCGCTAATAGTTGTTTTTCCATCAACTTCTTGCTCGATACGAATACGTACTTTTTCTTTTTTCTCTTGTGCAA
>JBKBSS010000063.1:0-12745 GCA_046291385.1 Emticicia sp.
AGAATTACTTCCAAAGAAGATAATTAGACTTTTAGAAGACCCACGTTCCGTGAAATATGTCAGTTCTGTGACTTTTTGGGAAATGGCATATCTGTTAGATTCAAAACCTCATATCTTTAAGATAAAAGTGCCACTATCTACTTTCATAAGTGAGGCAACACAAAGCCTCCAAGTGATTGTCTTAAATTTGACCCCAGAGCATTCGCAGAGATTTTACGAAATACAACCTATCAAAGACCATAAAGATATTTTTGATAGAATGCTTATTTCTCAAGCTGCAAGTACAGGGTTTACAATGGTTTCAACGGATAGAAATTTCCCGTACTATCCAATCAATCTTTTTAAATACGAATGAGAAGTTTGAGGAAATACCTCAAAAACTCCTCAAATCCTTGATATAAGCCACGCCACCCAAAGCACGCATTTGGCGAGCAATAGCGGCCGTACGGCGGTTGACATAAGGCCCAGGTTTGGCCGCTGACCACTTGATTGGACTCGGTAAAACCGATGCAATTCGTGCCGCTTGTTGGCGAGTCAGATTCTTAGCCGATGTATTGAAATATCTTTTTGAGGCTTCTTCAACGCCAAAAGTCATGCTTCCCATTTCGGCTACATTGAGGTAAACTTCCAAGATTCGTTCTTTTCCCCAAATCAATTCTATCAAAACTGTGAAGTAAACTTCAAATACTTTTCGGATATAACTCCTTGATTGCCAAAGGAATACGTTTTTGGCTACTTGTTGTGAAAGCGTACTTGCACCACGCAATTTTTTACCTTTGAGGTTTTTGCTGAAAGCATTGCTCATGGCATCAAAATCGAAACCCTTGTGGTCGGGGAAAAGTTGGTCTTCGGCAGCCACAACCGCCAAAGGAGCTTCTTTCGATATATTTGCGTATGATACCCAATCATAATAAATTTCGCTATCTCGGCCATCGGCCACTGCTTCCATTTTGCGAGCAATCATGGTTGAGGTCACGGGTACTGGCACAAATTTATACAAAACAACTAAGCCAATCGAAATGGCAAAAAAGTAGAGGGTTATTTTTACAGCCAAAGATTTCAATTTGCTTTTCCAGTTAGATTTCTTGGAGAACGTATTTTCTATTGATTTAGGTGAATTTTTAGTGCGAAATGTATTTTTTCCTCCTCGTAGGTCGTTTGCCATAGCTTTGGTTAGTAATTTACTGCAAAAGTCGGAAAGAATTTTCTTTCAAACAAACCATTTGCCTTGTGCAACCAACTTTGTTTTACCGCCAACTTTCAAACTGAAACCTTGTTGTTCGTTTACAACCCCATTGATTTGAATAAGCGATGGTCGCTCCATTTCGTAGCCTTGCTCTACTCGGTAGTTGATTTTGGTCGATTCGTATTTTAGCAAATAGGCGAGCAGACACGAATTTGCACTTCCAGTGGCGGCATCTTCTACAATTTTTTCGTTTTCGTAGCAAAACATTCGTGCATGAAGCTGGTTTTCGGCTTTTTCCGTCTCACGAGTGAAAGCAAAAAATGCCGTTGTTAGCTCATCGGGTGCGTTGGTTTTGTATAAATGATGAGCAAGCAGCCAACTTTTTACTTGCTCATCATTGAATCTGATGCGTCGGATAGCATCAAGATTTTTAAGCGGAAGTATCAGATAAGGAAGCCCCGTTGAAACAATTTCGATTGGATAAGTTTCGTCAATGTCTTCGGGTTTTAAACCAAATAAATTTACGATTTCTGAACCAAATTTTTTGCCAAAAATTGGCTTATTTATCTCTAACCAAAGTGTTTCATTTTCTTTGTTTATAGGTATTTGTCCAATTTTTAAATTTAACGTAATGCTTTGTTTATCAGTATTTTGAGTTGAATTTAATAAAACAAATGCTGTACCCAAAGTGGGATGCCCCGCAAACGGAACTTCGTATTCGGGCGTAAAAATTCTTACATCAAATCCACCATTTTTTTCTTCGTCAGAAATAATAAAAGTAGTTTCTTGAAAATTAATTTCACGGGCAATTTTGAACATCATTTCATCGCTCAAATCACCTACGTTTTCAAATACAGCCAATTGATTACCTTGATATTTTTCTTCGGCAAAAACATCAACGATGGAAAAATTTAATACCATAAAAATAAATTTATACTCGTTAGAAACAGGACTGAGAGTGTCGGAAACAGAAATTTTGCAGAAGCAAGGAAGCTATTTTGTTTTGATATTGCTCAATATTTTCAAAGAATTCAAGAATTTTTTGTCGAAACAACTCGTTTTTTGATAAAAGTAAACATTGTTTTTTTCGGCTTAACGCTTGTTCTTTTACTGAAATCGCATCATTGCATATTATTCCGTACCTTTGTAGCTCAAATAATACAAAAGAGTTTTGGAAACATTTAAACAACTCGGCGTTTCGGAAAATTTAATTACGGCTTTGACCGAAATGAAAATCACGAATCCGACCGAAATTCAGGAAAAAGCGATTCCGTTTTTACTAAAAAACACCTCTGATTTTATTGGTCAAGCCCAAACGGGTACGGGTAAAACCATCGCATTCGGCATACCTTTATTACAAAGAATCAAGCCTAACGAAAAGCATATTCAAGCCTTGATTTTGTCGCCCACGAGGGAGCTTTGTCAGCAAATTGCCAAGCAATTATTCAAAATGACCAAATACACCGAAAAGGTATTTGTGGAAGCTGTTTTTGGTGGCGAATGGATAGAAATTCAGATAAAAAACCTCCAACGTCCAACCCAAATTGTGGTAGCAACTCCTGGGCGTTTGATTGACTTATTACAAAAACAAGCCATTGATTTAGCCCACGTAAAAACCATCGTACTCGACGAAGCCGACGAAATGTTGAGCATGGGTTTTAAAGACGATATTGACGCTGTTTTAGCAAAAGTGCATAAGAATAGCAATACATGGCTTTTCTCGGCAACGCTTCCGAATGAGCTACAAAGCTTAATTTTGAAGTACATGTCACCCGATTTACACACCGTTCAAGTGAGCAAAACTGAGGTTGTCAATGGCTTGATTGAACACCAGTTTTTTATCAGTGAAATTTCGGAAAAGTTTGATTATTTGGTGCAATTTTTGCAGTCACAAGGAGCGGCACGAGGAATTGTTTTTTGTCGAACAAAAGCTGATGCTCAGGCAGTTACGAGAAAATTGATAGCTAAAAAGTTTTTGGCTGATGCCATTCATGGAGACTTAGAACAACGTGACCGTGAGAAAGTAATGCGGGCTTTCAAGAACAAAAAAGTACAGATTTTGGTGGCTACCGATATTGCGGCTCGTGGTATTGACATTGAAGGATTGGCTTACGTTGCCCACTATCAGCTGCCTGACCAAATGGAATATTATACCCACCGAAGTGGCCGAACGGCTCGTGCGGGCAAGCGAGGAATTTCAATCAGTTTTGTTTCAAAAGATGATTTGAAAATGATTACGCAGATAGAAAAAACGCTAAAAATTAAGTTTACGAAAATTTAGAAAGTCTTCAGTAAGCAGTTTTCAGTGGGCAGTCTTCAGTGGGCAGCCTTCAGTAGGCGGTCTTCAGTTGGCAGTCTTCAGTAGGCAGTTTTCAGTGGGCAGCCTTCAGTGGGCAGTCTTTAGCGTAGAAACGACTGCTTACTGAAGACTGCCAACTGCCAACTGGAGACTGAAAACCGCCAACTGAAAACCGTTGACTATTAAGCAATATCACAAATCGTAACGCCTTGCTTGAGCGATGCGAGAGCGTCGGGGCGTTTTGGCACGAATTCTTGTCCTACAAAACCTTTATAGCCAGTTTCTACGATTGCACGCATGATGGCTGGGTAATTTAATTCTTGTGTATCATCAATTTCGGCACGGCCTGGTACGCCACCAGTGTGGTAGTGCGAGAAATATTTGTGAGATTTCTTAATCGTTGCAATTACGTCGCCCTCCATGATTTGCATGTGATAAATATCATAAAGCAACTTAAATCTGTCTGAACCGACTCTATCGCACAGTGCAATGCCCCATTTGGTAGTATCGCACATATAATCTTTGTGGTTTACTTTGCTATTGAGCAACTCCATCGTTACGGTTATGCCGTATTTTTCGGCCGAAGGCATTAATCTTTTTAAGCCAATGGCACAATTTTCGAGTCCTTGCTCGTCTGACATTCCTTTACGATTTCCCGAAAAACAGATAACTTTATCCAGACCTGCTTCTTTTAGTTTCGGGAAAATTTCTTCGTAGCTTTTTACCAATTCATCGTGCAGTTTGAGGTCGTTAAAACCATCGTTGATGCCTTTTCCTGCCCCCCACGGCATGGCACAAGTTAAACCGTATTTCTTCAAAATTGGCCATTCTTCGGGACCTTGAAGCTCGATTGATTTGATTCCCATCGCTACGGCTGCTTTGCAGAGGTCTTCCAATGGCGTTTTAGCATAACACCAGCGACAAACCGAGTGATTGATTTTGCCGTTGAGGTCGGCACCGAGTGCTTTTTCGTTGGCGGCGAAAACCTCGCTGAATGTCATTGGAGAAAACGCCACGGCAGTTCCTCCAACAATATTTTTGAGTGCCGAACGGCGTGATGAATTAGAATTCATTTTTGTAAGGGTTTGATTGAATGATTGAGGTCGGTAAATTAATGAAATTGTTTGAATCTACCTTCATGTGATAAAGAATTAACAAGGCATTTAAAAGACTGGAAGTGGTTGAATTAAATGGCAATTAAAAAATTGACAGGAATATTTAACCCTTTGCTAAGGCGTTGTATCATCGAAACTGTTAATTCTTGTTTACGATTCATTACTTTTGATACTTTAGTTTTATCGCCAATAAAAGGAATTAAATCTCGCTGTTTGAGATTATCTTGCTCCATTTTGTATTGTAAGTAAGCAATTGGGTCGCTGGCTTGCATAGGTACATGAACGGTTTCATACGCTTCAATAAGTGTAATGAGCATATCTAATTCTTGTCCTTCGATAGAATTTTTATTTGGTTTTAGTTTCATCAGCGTTCTTACTCGTTGTAAGGCCAATTGATGATTTTTTTCTGATATATTATCCATTGTATTCGATGGTTGTAACGTCTATTTTGTCGTATTCTTTATGAGTGCCAATCCAAATAATAAAAACAAGTTGATACTCGTAGTCTATTTCGGTAACAAGCCTAAAATCATTGCCTTTGATATTAAAAACAACTTGATTATTAGCTACAATACTTGCATTTCCATAAGTTTTCTTGACATCATTGGGCGATTGCCACGTTGCCTGCTTGGTTGTATTATACCAATCCAATAAAGGAAATTCGGCTTGCGAATGAATAAGCCAAAAATCTCGTATAGTAGCTTTTGCAATGATTCTCATAACTCAAATATACAACAAAAGTTGCGATATACGCAACTTTTGTTAATTTTATTCTCCCAATAACTTATTCAACCTAACCACCGACTGCACCATTGCTCGCACATCGTGGTAATTAATTTTCCATGAATGGCTCATGTGTCGCCAAATTGGTTCGCCTTGACGAGTCATCAATGGCCACCATTCGCCCAGTTTATGATTAATCATTTTATCAAATACAAAACGGTGAATGTTTACGTAAGCATTCCAATATTTTTCATCTTTTAAATATCGGTAAGCATCAAGCATTCCGATGAGCATTTCGGCTTGTTGCCAAAACTCTTTTTCTCGGTCATAGACTTCGCCAGCGTGCGAACCTTCCACAAATACACCACCAAATTCCCAATCGACACCATTATCGACCGAATGACTGAACGATTTTTGGATTTGGTTGTGGTGAACATCATAAGGTAATTTCAAAATATCAAGAGCGTGCATGAGTAGCCACGCAAACTCGGCATTGTGGCCGTAACTGGTGTTGTCTTCGGCGGATGCTTTTTGTCCGTCTTCGCTGAATCTGTCCCAACCCCAAACGATATCGAATTTTATTTGCGGAGCAACCGACCAATCCGCCCAAAACTGCGGAATACCAGTGCCATACTGCGGGTGCATGATTTTTTTGGTCAACAATTCAATGGATTCCAGTAATTTACGTCGGTGTACTTGTTTGCCTGTACATTCATAAAGCGTTGTGAAGGCTTCCATTAGGTGCATGTGAGCATCGAGCGTTTTGCGGTCGCCACCTGCTGGGCCAGCACCTTTCAAATCCCAATTTCGGTGAAACATTTCCCAATATCCACCGTAATGCGTGTCAACTACGTGCTTTTGTAGCAAATCGAATACTTTTTCGGCATATTCTTGGCCACGAGGGTCGCCAGTTGCGAGGGTATATTCGCTCAGACTATAAATAGCAAAGCTGTGTCCGTAAACGATTTTTTCGTCAATGACCACTTCACCTTTGCGGTTCATCATCCAATAAAAACCGCCGTGTTCTTCGTCCCACATTTTATTGAGTAGAAAATCAACACCGTGGCGAGCCATTTCGGCCAATTTTCCACCGCCATAACCAGCACGATGAGCTGAAGAATAAGTAAAAACTGAACGAGATTGAGCAATCAAAGATTTTTCATCTTCGCCCGAATCATTACCAAATTCATCGAAATGTGTCAGAAAACCACCGTATTGCGTATCAACGGTGCGGGAAATCCAGAAAGGTAAAAGTCCATTGTTGAGGTAAGCGACGATTTCGTCTCGCAGCTCCCGTGCATGAGAAGGATTCATTTTGAATAGTTTTTTGTAGAGGTTGAATATATATTGTTTAGCCACAGAGTTAGATAAGTGAAAAAAACTCTGAGCAACTCTGTGAATAACTTGGTGCAACTCCGTGTCCAAAAATCTTACGAAACTAAACTTAAAATTTCTTCTAAAGTAGCCGTGCCTGTTTGGTGTAATTTCTGAACTGTTACGGCTGCTGCTAAGTTAGCGATTTCGAGCGATTGTGCGATGTTTGCTCTCGTTCCTCTACTGGCCGAAAATGCCGCCACAACAGTATCGCCCGCACCAACGGTATCAAGTTCGGTGTTTAGTTGCAATGCTTTTATGCTTTGTGTTTCGGTTGGACTGATGTATGAAATACCATGTTCGCCACGAGTTATTACGAGCGAGCCACCAATTTTTTTAAGTAAAGTTTTTGCGTGTGCAATGCAAGCGGTTTCGTTAGCTTCTTCAATGCTTGAAACGCCTACTAATCGAGTCAATTCTTCGGTGTTTACTTTTAAAACAATGTTTTTTATATGAAGTCCGTAAGCCCGTAAATCGGCTACAAAAAGGCAATTTGGGAACTTCGATAAAATATCATTTAATCGCTGAATGCGTTGAGGTGTAAGTAATGGATTAGGAAATTGTTGGTTGATAATCAATACATTAAGGTTGGGTAGTGCCAATTCTATACTTTCCAGTATTTCATCAAAAACTATTTCAGAAAGTGCATTGTGCGTGCCAAAATCCAGTCGATTTTCTTCCCCATTGACCGACATCGGTTTGGTATAAGTGCAGGTATCCCAACCGCTCTGAATTGTTTTGAGATTTGCGGTATCAACATTCAGTTTTTGAAATAAATGTTGCATTTCTCGGCCATAAATATCATCGCCCATACAGCCAAAAACTTGGAGGTTTTCCACGCCCAAAGCGGCCAAATTTTGCACCACATTTCCCGCTGCACCGAGCGATGTTTTGGGCTGAGTTCCCCAAAAAACTTCTTTGCCAGTTTCAACCGAAAACTCTTGGGTTTGTTGATTGATTCCGTAGTAAAAATCAACGGCAAAATCACCAATCACACCTACTTTTAGGTGTTTGATTTGTTGGAATATTTGCTTTATTTCGGTGGGTTGGAGGGGCATTTGTAGAAAATAATTTGTTGTTTTTATTAAAGGAGACGGTTGATTTTATTCCCAACGGATGCCGTTTCAATACGGTTTTTATGTTTACAATTTTCTAAAAGTTCGTTTCTTGTTGATAGCACTGCATTTGAAGAAACTGCTTTCATTGATGAAAAATACGGTTTAAAATCTTGATTTATATAAGATATTGGCAAAAAAGTAAAATTTGAAGTGTTTTTTAACTTTAAATTTCGGCTTTCAACTTTAAAAATACTCAGACCAATTCCTGAATTTATCCAAAGAAAATTTGTGAAAATATTTCTATCGTGGATAGCTTCGGGAATAATCGTTACATTTATTTCGTAATTAAAAGATAATTGCAGAGCCTTTTCGATTTCTATTTTCTTTTGAGAAATATCAATGTTCTTTTTAGTGTCTTTCCCAATAATTGTAAGATGAAACGGAATAGATAATTTATCAGGAAGTATTTTCTTCAAAAAGGCGACCAAATTCTCATTCATTTCTTGATTATTATAATCAAATAGATAATTATCAGTCAGAACCATTGCATTGAATGGATGCTTGAAATCAGTAACAAAATTCCAATTACTGGGATTTCCTTGTTTTTTGCTTATTGGGAATAAAAATAGGCAAAATAAAAAAGATGCTTTTTCTAAATTTTGGGAATTGATAGCAATACAACCAAAGTTATCTTCAAGTTGTTGAATATTGAGGTCATCGACAAAAAAGTATTTGCTTGCAGAGCCTTCTTCATAAAAACTTGAATTTGTGCAATGCGTTTTAAATGATGAGTCAGGCATTACTGATTTAACATTAATCAACTCATCTAAAAAACTGTTCTTATTAAGAGCTTCTATAAACTCTTCTTTTGAAGAATATTCAAAATCTAAAAATACCTTCCCGAAATTAGCTTTGCTCAAAAACTTGCGAAGATTTCGGTGCGTATCATTTTTAGCATCATATTTTGCATAGAAATTATCCAAAAATGCTTTATCAATATAAATTTCCATTAGTTTTTCTGTGCTTTACGTAATTGTAATAATTCAAACTTCCAATTTGTAGCTTCATCAAAAAAACCACTACCAAAATCATCTGACAAACCACCATATTCATCAATCGTTATTTTTGTTGGTTGTTTATTTTCTTTGGGGTCGTGAAAGTAGTAAATAACAATATCTTCTTTTTTCACTTCGCCCTTTGCTACCAAATACTGAAACTTACGCACCATATACTCGCTGTGGGTTTCGATGATGAACTGCACACTTTTTGGGACTTCATATTCACCCTCTCTTGAACCAATTAGTTTTGTTTCATAAAGTTGCTCAGTAAATAAGTCGGCAAGAAGACTTTGGAATTTTGGGTGTAAGTTAGATTCAGGCTCTTCTAATATAAATATTTCTTCTTCTCCAAAAGAAAGAATAACAGATGCTAATTGAGAAATCCCATAACCTAAATCTGCTAAAGCTCGATTATTAATTTCTACATAGTTATAATCATGATTTTCATTACGTCCAACAATAAAATCACTAATATTGAATTTTTGCCCCCACTTTTTTATAAATTCGGTTTTAGATTTACCCATCTCTTTTTCTAATAAATTAGCAATGGGATGATTGTCACCCTTTAAAAAAAGTCTTTTCTGAACTCCTTTTATTGCAGGTAGATATGATAAACTGGCGATTTTGCCAGTAGAATTAGGGTTATAACTAATTGTATAGGCTAATATTTCCATTAAAAGACTAAAATCTTCTATAATAGGAGAAGTATTTAGAAAATCCTCAAAAAGATAACCTATTGTAATCAATAAATTTGGTTCTATTGTCTGAGAATGGAATGCTGCATGAGTTTGTAAAAAATTGTAAAACTCTTTTGTGAGGTTACCTTTTTTCCATTCATTAAATTTATCCCATAGATTTATTTCCCAGTTTTTCTTTTTGTTTAAGAAATCATTGAAAGATTTTAAAATAATCAACCATTTATTCAAATCTACTTCTTTAAGTGTAGAGATAAGAACATTTTCCTTGTATATGTATTTTAATTTATTGGATTCAATTTCATCTAAAACCTTTTGTATAGCTAAAGAAAGATATTGAGAATCTACAAACAGTCTATAATCACTTGAAAAGGAGGCAATACATTTATGTTCAATATTGGTATAAAAAAAACTATAAAACTGCCTGTTATGTTGATATTCATGTCGTGTGATTACATTTTTTGTATATTCATTTGCTATTGGTTCAATAAAAACCCTTTTAAATTGTTCAGTTACATTAGGAGGTTCTTCACTATTTCCTACATAGTGAGATAGATACTCAAATGTAATTTTATTGTCTTTTTTATCATTAATTACCCCATCCCAACCACTAAGATTATGTAAGCTACTTTTAAAATCTAAACTTTGAGTAACTCGTCCGTATTGGATATTCTCCTTTAATAGAAGCAAAGCTTTTATCAAACTACTCTTTCCACTATTATTTGGCCCAATAAGCAGAGTTATCGGGGCAAAATCAAACCAAGTATAGTCTTTAAAAACTCTAAAATTTTCCAGCCCGAAGCCTTTTAAGTGTTGCATATTATTCTTCTAATTGTTGCTAAAATAAAGAAAAACCTTTAATTTGTGTAAAAATAGCTAAAACTATGTCAGACCTTGTTTTATTTTCAAAATTATCAACACTTCCTCAAAACCTCAAAGTTGAGGTAATGGATTATATTGAGTTTTTAGAAAGAAAATATAAAGCCTCAAAACCTCACCCAAAAGCGGGTTGTATGAAAGGAACATTCAAAATGGCGGATGATTTTGATGCACCCTTAGATGATTTTAAAGACTATATGTAATGAAACTGCTTTTAGATACACACGCTTTTATTTGGTTTGTCGAAAACGATGATAGTTTGCCTGCCTCACTCAAAACTCAAATCGAAGATACTGATAATGAAATTTTTATTAGTATTGTCAGTCTTTGGGAAATTGCCATTAAAACCAGTCTTGGAAAGTTAGAAATGGCCATTGACCTTCCCTCAATTATCAACAAAATAGAAGAAAATGGTTTTGTAATGCTGCCCATTTTTCCCGAACATACAGTTTGTGTTGCTTCATTACCCTTCCATCATAAAGACCCTTTCGATAGAATCTTAATTGCTCAAACTATCGTTGAAAAAATGAAAAATATTATCAAAGACGATAATTTTGATATTTATGACGTTGATTTGCTATGGTAGTTTTCCAACTTTAAGTCTTTACAGATGGTGAAAATTAGTATTCTTTATCTTTTCATCCTATCAAATCTATAACAAAAACTCAATAAAACCAACTCTTTACTTCTTCGCTCGCACGGGTTACGGCGGTGTAGAGCCATTGATGGTTTTCGTAATGATATAGAGGGTCAATCAATACTTTTTTCCATTCGCTTCCCTGTGCTTTGTGGCACGTAATGGCATAACCGTAGCGTAGTCTGATAGCATTCATGTAAGGGTCGTCTGATGCCTTTTCGGTGCTTCGATAAGTGATATTCTTTGCCATTCGGTCGGCTTTTAGTTGCTTGATAGCTTCTTTATTTACCTCTCCTTTATGGCTTATCAAGCTCGCAAGCAGCACTTTTGTTTCGATGATAATTCCCTCAAAATCTATCGTAGCATCAACAAATTGTAAATCGGCTCGGACTTCGGTTTTGATGCTTACTTCTTTTACAACACCCACCGTTCCTTTGGTAATTGAGCGTTCTTTATTCATCCAATTTTTATCAAGCATCACGGCATCGCCTTTTGAGATAATTTGGGCATCTAAACCCAAGGCTACACGAATTTTTTGATTGAATAACTGTACTTTTTCGTTAGAATAGGCAATACAAACAACATTTTGAAGATTATTTCTATCAAAATGCTGCAAAAAATAATGTAAACCGAGGGTTTCATTCGTTAATCTTGGTAAATTCAATCGTGACAGTGGCAGTTGAGCATCTTTTCTACGTTTGATTTCGTTGGCGAGGGTCAAAATTGGTGAGTTTTCGGCCTGACGTTTTACTTCTGTAAGGGTAGTTTGTTGAGCCGAAATATTCATTTTCTCACTAATCAATCGTGCCGAAAGTGCCACCGATTCTTTTTCATGGATGGGTGGAAGTTGATAAGTATCACCCACAAAAATTACCTGATTATTGGCATTTCCTTCTTTGATATGGCGAAATAAATCGACCAACAAAGCATTGGGAGTTACAAAGTCATTTTGTTGTTCTTGTGTAAAAGGCAACATTGAGGCTTCATCAACAACATAAATTGTTCGGATGCTTACATCGTTGGTTTTGTAGTTAAACTTTACCGTGCCGTCGGCCAATTCTTCTGGCATATAAATTTGATGATGAACCGTAGAAGCTATTTCGTGGGTTCTACTTTGCAAAATCTTTGCGGCTTTACCCGTTGGAGCCAATAATACAAAGTTTAGTTCAAGTTTTTTGAGATATTCAACTACTGTTTTCATCAATAAGGTCTTGCCCGTACCCGCCGACCCACGTAATACAAAAGCCTTACATGATTGAGGGTTTTCTAAAAAATCCTCAATTAAGAATAAGGCTTTTGCTTGGCATTTGGTTGGTTGATGAACAAAACTATTAAAAATCGAAGTAGTTGTATCAGTCATGTATCTCCCTTTGTTTGATGTTGATACAAAGTAAGATATATACTACGCAGTCTATTTGCGTAGATAAAAAATATTTTTCATAACTGATGTAAACTATTGATAAACAGTTGTTTGTGGATATAAATTATTTATAATGACTCGTAGCCATAAAAACTTTTCCGCCATCTTCGCTGGCTGTAACCGAATAGCTAAACCCTGGATTGATAGAATAAGCACCGTATTCGCCAGCTTTATTGATGGCAATAAAACCAACTTGGAAGTTTTTCGCTTTTTCGGGATTGATTTTTATTAAACGCTCAATCGCACCTTTGCAGGCTTCTTCGGGTGTTTTGCCCATTCGCATCATTTCTACTACCAAGTG
>JBKBSS010000064.1:0-12712 GCA_046291385.1 Emticicia sp.
GTCGCCCGCACCTTTGATAATATATTGTATGCCAAATTCTTTTCCGATTTTATCGGCTCTCAAAACTGCCAATTTATCAGTTGCCTCATAAATTTGTGGAAGCGATTGCATTTCGTTGAAAGCATCTAAAGAAAGATTTCGTTCTTGTGATTTTCCACCTTTTTTATACCACTCGGCATCGTAATAAGTTTGGCGAAGCAATGCCACCGAACCCATCAGCGAAACTGGATATGATTGCGTTGAAGTGCCTTTATTTAATGAATAATGAGCCGAGGCTTTGGCTTTCAACAAAACTTCGTTTTCTTTTTCGGAAGAGAAAGATACAAATGCCGAAGTTCCACGCACGATACCGTCCGCAACGTGAACTGCCGCACTTCCGAAACCGATTTTACGCATTTCTTCTGCTTTTGCGGCATTTACTTTAAATTCGGTCGTGGCATCAACCTCTGGTTTTACTGCTTGATTCCAATCGAAAGCACCTTTTTTATTACTTTCAAGCTGAGGAACGCCGCCAAAACCTCTGCCGCCACCTGCCGCACGTTGGATTTCGGGTAAACCGTAATCTGAGTAAATATCAATCAATGATGGGTAAATTCTTTTGCCTTTTAGGTCATAAACCACCGTTCCCGCTGGAACTTGAAGGTCTTTGCCAACCGATTCGATATAGCCGTTTTTGATATAAATCATGGCATTATCAAGCACGGTTTGGGCATCAGCTACGATTGTGGCATTTTTGAAAGCATATTGAGCTGGTCTTTCATCTTGCACGCCATTTCGGGGAAAGGTTATTTGCGAAAAAACAGTACCAGAAATGAGCGAAACAATGAGTAAAGTAAGAAGTTTTCTCATGGAGTAGGTTTAAGATGTTTGATGAATGAATGATGTTGCGAATTTGATAAATTTTACTCAATAAACAAAACTATTGATATTTTTGTGTTGAGAATAGCTGAACTAACTAAATACGGTTGCAAAAAGTGGATTTTAATCGACAAGAATTTGTTTAAGTTTTTGAAAAAAGCATAATTCTGAATGAAATAAATCAAGATTTGGTTAAAGGATTGTGGGATATGTAAAATACAGTGAAATAAAAGTGAAATTGAATCGAGGAGAAAGTATCAATAAAATCAACGAATATGCTTCAAATGGCATCCCTTTTTTGCTTATCAGCGATTTTGAGGGACAACATGCGGTAATAACACCACTCGAAAACCTTCAACAAGAATCGCTAAAGTTTTGGATAGACGGACGAACAAATTATAAAAAATCAGGCATTTCTCTTGAAAAGATTCAGTTAGAGAAGCATCCAATTTCTTTTGAAACTTACAAAACGGCCTTTGATTTGGTGCAGAAAAATATTTTACTTGGAAATAGTTTTCTGACAAATCTCACTTGCGAAACGGCTATTGATTTGAATATCAGCTTATTAGAGGTTTTTGAATACAGCGATGCCCGTTATAAAGTTTATTTAAAAGACCAGTTTGTGTGTTTTTCGCCCGAAATTTTTGTGAAAATTGATGAATCAGGCAAAATTTCGTCGTTTCCGATGAAAGGAACGATTGACGCAAGTATTGAAAATGCCGAAAAGATAATTCTCGCCGATAAAAAGGAATTTTATGAACATACCACAATCGTTGATTTAATCAGAAATGATATTAGTAAAGTAGCCAACAAAGTTTGGGTCGAAAAATTTAGGTATATTGATAAAATTCAGACGAGCGATAATAAAGAACTATTGCAAGTTAGTTCGCAAATAAGTGGTTTATTATCAGATAATTGGCGAGAAAACTTGGGCGAGATTATTTTTTCGCTTTTGCCCGCTGGCTCGATTTCGGGAGCTCCGAAAGATAAAACTTTGGAGATTATTGCTGAGGCTGAAAAATATACTTACCAATCACAATTTGAAAAATTGTGTTACAATCGAGGTTTTTACACAGGAATTTGCGGGCTTTTTGATGGAAAAACTTTTGATTCGGGTGTAATGATTCGTTTCATCGAAAAGACAGAAAATGGTTTAGTTTATAAAAGTGGTGGCGGAATTACAGCCCGAAGCATTGCCGAAAATGAATACCAAGAAATGATTCAGAAAATATATGTCCCTATTGTTTGAAACCATCAAGTGCCAAAATCGGCAATTACATCATATTTTTTACCATAACCAGCGTGTAAGTCGAACGCTCGAAAACTTGTTTGGTATCATTGGTGATTTTGATTTTGAGAATACCATCGAAATTCCTGATTGGGTAGGCGAGGGGCTTTATCGATGTCGAGTAAGTTACGGTGAAAAAATCAGTAAAGTTGAGTTTTTTGAATACATATTTAAGCATCCGAAAATCATTCAAATAAATGAATATCAGCCTTTTAAGTACGATTTTAAGTATGAAGATAGAAGTGGATTTCAGCATTTACTAAAACTTTATCCGAAAGCTGATGATGTAATTATCACGCAAAATGGCTTACTTACCGATGCATCTTACGCAAATTTGGCTTTTTTTGATGGCACAAAATGGTTTACGCCAAATACGTATTTACTTCTCGGAACAAAAAGACAGTATTTGCTTGATAATCAGTTGCTTACGGAAGAAGAAATTGCGGTAAAAGACCTTGGAAAATTCAAACGTATTTCTTTCATCAATGCGATGCGAGATTTAGATTTGAGCTATGAATTTGAAGTGGACAATAATATTATTTCGATAAAATGACAATTCATAAAAATATAATTATCGGTGCTGGGCCGTCTGGATTGTCAATCGCTGGACGGTTGAGCAAGTTGGGAATCCCTTTTATTCTCTTAGAAAAATCGGAAAATGTGGGAAACGAATGGCGAAACCATTATGACCGACTTCGTTTGCATACTGATAAAGTTCATTCAGAATTGCCTCACTTGCCGTTTCCTGTCAACTACCCAACTTTTGTGCCGAAAGACCAATACATTCATTACCTCGAATCTTACATTGAACATTTCAAAATTCAACCGATTTATAAGCAGGAAGTCGTTGATATTGTTAAAAAAGATAAAATTTGGCACGTTAAGACTCAAACTGATGAGTTTTTGGCTGAAAATGTAATTGTTTCGACGGGCTATAATCGAGTGCCAAAAATCCCACATTTTATCAATGATGCCTTGTTTAGTGGCGAAATTATTCATTCCAACCAATACAAAAATGGGAAATGTTATGCTGGAAAGAACGTTTTGGTGGTAGGCTATGGAAATTCGGGTGCTGAAATTGCCTTGGATTTATACGAAAATGGTGCAAAAACTTTTGTTTCAATTCGGAATCCTGTCAATATCGTAAACCGAGAGTTCTTGGGTCGTTCGACGCAAGGATTGGCCATATTTTTATCAAAATTTGGTAATTCATTTTATGATTTTATCTCGAAAATTTTCAAGCGACTATCCACTGGTTCGATGAAAGATACGGGTATTCCGATTTCACCGCTTGCTCCTTCCGAACAACTCCGAAAACAAGGAAAAGTTCCAGTGATTGATGTTGGCACTTTACAACAAATCAAAGAAAAAAATATTCTTGTAATGCCTGATATTCAGGAGTTTACGCATGATTCGGTAGTTTTTGTAGATGGTCAACATATCAAAATTGACGTTGTTTTATTGGCTACTGGTTATCACGCTCATTTGGAGAAAATTATTAAAAATATCGCTCCTTTGCTCAACGAAAGAGCTTATCCAAAAGAAATGTGGAATGACACCGAACCATACAAAGGATTGTATTTTTTAGGGTTTAATTTACCCCTGACTGGTATTTTGAGGGATATTAACCTAAGTTCGGCAAAAATCGCCCAAAAACTGACCAATTCTTGAGTGAAAATAAAATTATTTTTCCAGTTTCCGTTGGCATGATATTGGATAAGTCTTCAACTAAAACAATATCATCTTAATAAACCAACACGATTATGCAATTGAAGAATATTTTACCTGCCCTGATACTAACAGCCATGATTGGTCAACCGATTTTCGCACGTGATGCCGACCGTCCAGAAATTAAATATTCTAATAAGAAATTTGAAGTAAAAGTACCAGAGAAAAAAGTAAAAACTTTAGAAGTTGAAATCAGAGATGTACATGATAATTTGGTGTATGGTACGAGATATTATAATGTAAGTAATTTTGAAAAAACTTACAATATTAGCCAGCTACCGAAAGGAAAATATTTTGTAAAAATCGTGTCTGATGGTAATGTTTACCAAGATGTAATCAAAGTGAAACGCAGAAGTTTATAAGCTTCATGAAAATATATAAAAACGCCAGAAATCTTGATTTTTGGCGTTTTTTGTTTTGCTTAAAATCAAACGAAAAACCCCTCACGTAAGCACATGAAGGGTTTGTTGATTTAACCTATGATGAAAAAAAAAGATTTTATGGCAAAGCAAAAGCTACATATTGATTGCCCTTTTTAGTGCCAAGTTTTGTTCCTCCGCAAGCTATTACAACGTATTGTTTTCCATTAATTTGGTAGGTTGATGGGGTCGCAAAACCTGCCGCTGGCAATTTGGTTTCCCACAATAATTTCCCAGTTTTTTTGTCAAATGCTCTAAACATTCCGTCTTTGGTGGCAGCTATGAAAAGCAATCCGCTTGCCGTTATGACCGGCCCCCCGTAATTTTCTACGCCTGTATTATCAATGCCTTTTTCTTTCAGACTTTCTTCGTAGCCAAAAGGAATTTTCCATAAAAACTCACCAGTATTTAAGTCAATCGCACTCATAGTTCCCCACGGTGGTGATATTGCTGGCAAACCTTTGCTGTCTAAAAATTTATTATAGCCAGTACTTTTATACGGTAAATATACAGGTTTTGAAACAGTTATGGCCGTTCCGACCTCTTTTTTCTCATCACCAACTAAAAATGATACAATTGCTTGCTTTTCAGTTGCCGAAAGTGCCGTAAAACCTGGCATCATTCCTTTGCCATTGCTGATAATATTTGTTAAGAATGCTTTATCTCTTTTTTTGTGAATTTCAATCAAAGATGGATAATTTGATTTTGGATTTCCCTTTCGGTCAGCTCCGTGGCAAGCCGTGCAATAAGAAACATAAAGTTTTTCGCCCGCACTCAAATTGGCTGATTTATCTTCTTTTGGCGTTTCAACCATTGTCTGAATCCACGCCATTTCGTTGGCATTTACATACAAAATTCCTTCGGGGTCAGCGGCGGCTCCGCCCCATTCAGCACCGCCATCGTAGCCTGGGAAAATGACCGTTCCTTCTTTGGTTCCTGGATGATAAAGCGAAGTTTTATATTTCTTGAAATTCTGAATCAATTCTTGACGATTTTCGGCGTAAGGACTAATATCTTTTTCGGTCAAAGTATTTGATTGTCGAGCAAAAGGTGCAGGTTTAGTCGGAATTGGTTGCGTTGGCCAAGCCGTTTCTCCTTCCAAATCTGATTTCGGAACAGGCATTTCTTTTATCGGGAAAATTGGTTTTCCCGAAACTCTATCAAAAACAAAAACATAACCTTGTTTGGTAACTTGTGCCACGACATCAATTTTTCGGTTACGACCGTCCGATGCCTTTCGGGTAATCGTCATTAAGTTTGGCGGAGCGGGCATATCTCTGTCCCAAATATCGTGGTGCGTAGTCTGAAAATGCCACAAACGCTTACCAGTTCGGGCATCCAAAGCCAATAAACAATTGGCAAAAAGGTTTTGACCTTTGCGATTTCCACCATAAAAATCATAACCAGCAGAGCCAGTTGGCACGTAAATGATGCCTCTTTTACGGTCAACGGCCATTCCTGCCCAGTTGTTTGCCGCACCTGTGTACACATTTTTATAAGCATCTTTCGGGAAAGTTTCATAACCAAATTCTCCTGGATAGGGAATCGTGTGGAAAGTCCAAGCCAGTTTTCCAGTTTTTACATTAAATGCCCGAATATCACCTGGGGCAGCATCTGCACCTTCCGAAAGGCGAAGCGGCATCACAATTAAATCTTCAAAAAGTGTTCCTGGAGTATTTGAAATTACGAACTTGTTTTGGGCAATTTCGGGCAAGCCTGTGTGCAAATCGGTTTTGCCTTTATCGCCAAATGTTTCGATTGGTTTTCCAGTTTTTGCATCTAAAGCCCAAAGATTTGGCCCGACTGTGTAGAGAATTCGTTTGTCATTTCCTTCTTGCCAATAAGTTACACCTCTACTCGTACTCGCCCAGTTTTTGAGCGGGTCGCCAAAATGCCAAATTTCCTTACCAGTAGTGGCATCGAGAGCAAATGCTTGAACCGAAGAAGTTACTCCGTATAAAATTCCACCAACAATGATTGGATTTACCTGCATTTGCCCCGAATCGGGCGTTGAATATGACCACGCAATTTGTAGTTTACTGACATTTTCGGGGTTGATTTGCGTAAGTGTCGAATAATGGTTTCGGTCGGCACCACCTAAATATTCTGCCCAATCAACATCGTCTGAGTTAGTTTGTAAGGCAGAAGCAACGATAAATAACAGTAATGCCAATGAGCCAATAAGTATTTTTAGTTTCATAGAGTAAGGGTTTTGAATAGAAATTATCGAAAAAACATGTTATGAGAGAATTAATTATTATTCTCAATTCTCCATTTTCAATTATCAATTAAAGCCTCATTTTTCTTCCTTCCGCTCATCAATGTCAGATTCGGGGTCATTGTTGTATGATTCAAAGATTTCTGGGTATTTATTTTTGAGCCAACGATATTGCTTTGAATTTAAGAAAATAAATCTTGGGCCGACTGATTCTTCTTCGTCGGCTTCCGAAAAAATCTGATAAAACATTCCGTCAGCATTATTTTCGTTGAGAGCTGTATTAATCAAGTCCGTCAGTTTAGCTGTGTCAAAGTCGAATATTTCGTAACTTAACTTATCTTTTTTGCTTTTGGGTTTGGGCAAGGCTTTTACAAATTGTTTTTCTTCGTATTGTTTGCCATTTGGCATAACAAAGCCATAAGTAAAAGTACGGTCAGAATAGTTACCTTTTTTTAAAATTTTGGCAAAATTATCGGTCAATTGAGTGGGTTTAAACTGATTTCTTGCAATTGTGGTCAACGAATCAATAGCTGATTTGTAAACATTTTTATAAGACTCGACATCCCAAATATTGCATTGAATGATAACTTTCTTGAGATTTTCGAGAATTGAAAGCCCATTTGTTGGAAATTTGCGGAGATTTATCGTAAATTCATCTTTTTCGGAACTTGACATTTTCTCAATAAACTCCAATTGGGCAAATTCATCGAGCAAAGCACTGATGCTATCTCGGCTGAAAGTTCTTTCATACATCGTAAAATCGACGTAATTATTCGGCAAAGTTTCTTCAACAATCGTAGCTTGTGTGCTATCCAAAAGAACATAAGAGAGTTTCGGGCTACGATAATCACAGACAATCACCATGCGAAAGGGCGAAGAAATATCGGTCAAATAATCATTGACAATCTTAAACTGATTTTCTCCTATTGAAGGAAAATAATTAGAATTTGGCTTTTTGAGCGAATCTAAATTGTTTTTAATTGTTTTTTGCAACGAAACAAAAAGCGTTTGTTTATAAATTTTGCCATCAATTATTGCCGAAATATTTTGTTGGTCATAATCGGTTTCGGTGCTGTCAGTACTTTCTCGGAAATATTTTATTTCGCTGATTTTTGTTTTTGGCAGAAGTTTTTCATTGACTTTATTTAAAATATAAGCGTAGAGTTCGGTATTTGATTTGCCCGAAAGTTCATTCATATCAATCACTGACACTTGTTTGCTTTCTTTCAAAATATCCGAAGGTTCTTTGGCATTTTTGGTGTTTTTTGCGGCGTCTTCTGCCAGTATTTTTTCTCTTTTTAGGGCTTTTGTGAAATTTTCTACATTAAAAGCTGCTACTTGTTGCTGAAAATTACCGTAGAGATTTGCTTTTTCGGGGTCATTTAAAACCTCCGAATGTTTCGTTTTTAGGTACTTCTCTTGCTCTTTGGTCAAGAAAATATAGTTTTCTTCGCCACCAAAAGCGTAGGCATTGCGAGTGTTTATTTTGATAAAATTGCCATTAATATTGTTTTCGTCTAAAGCACGATTTATTTTTTCGAGCCAATCTTGAGTATTGAAAAATAGGCCATGAAAATTGAGAGCAAATCTATTTTCTTTGCCTTCTTGTTCAGTTTCTACGTGGGCAATTTTGTTTCTTGACTCGTATTTTTTGCCGTTTAGTTTAAAACTTACCACCAATTCTCGGTCTTTTTTGTTTCCTTTCTTGATTTCTGTTTCAAAATTATCCGTTATTTTTTCGGGTTTAAATGCTCCTCTCGAAATCTTTTCAAGGTTTCCGATAAAGTTTTTGAACATCAAAACCTGTTCGGCTTCTTTCAACGGCAAAGGACTGATTTTTGCAATTACGTCTGGAAACTGCACCAGTAAATTGCGTTTGAGATTTGCATTATTTTTAGGTTCAAAACGTAAATCAACAATGGCTTCATCGGTTGTTGCAGCATCAGATGCTTGAATAAGTCCAATTTGTTGAAATTCTTTAATGATTGCATTCAAACTATCACGACTGTTTTTGTCCGAAAAATTGATTTTACTGCCAAAAGCGTTTTCAAAAACTGGATTTGCTTTGTTTTTATCAATAAATAGCGTGTTTTGAGTGCTATCGACTAAAAGAATGATTTTTCGAGAATCTCGAACCGACAAGAACGGATTGTATTCATTACTGACAACAACGAGGCGTTTGGCTGAATGTTGGTCGGTCAGGAAATCATTGATTGATTGAAAATCTTTGTTTGAAAAACCAGTTAAAAACGAAAATGCACTGGCATACGAGGCAATAATTGAGGAATCAATGTCGATGTCGGGTGGAATACTTTTTTTAATGGTTTTGATGAATGAAAAGTCAGTATCTGCTTTTTGGCTATACGTTTTTTCGCCAACTTGATAATTGATTTTGTATTTATTTTGATTGGCAAACGGATTTTTAATCGGAATATTTATCGGGCTTTGGGCAACATTTTCCTCATTTCTGCTCAATTCTGTTAGTTTTATTTCGCTAAAATCGAAATTTGGGATTAGCTTTTGTTTGATTTCTTTCCAGTAGGTTTCATAAATTTCTCTTCGGGTAAGTTTTTTCTGTTCGGTAGGAATAATAATGGTGTTTTTACAAAGAGATAAAATCTCAACTTTGCTTTTCAGTTCATATTCTTTGTACGAGTTTTTGAGCGAGTTAGCGTCAGTAACCGATAAAAGATTTTTATGTTGCAAACTATCAATCAAACCAAATTGTGTTGCTTTCAGCGAAGTATAATTATCATAAAAATAAGTTTGTCGGGCAGCGTAAACAAAAAAACCGAAGTCCTTGATGAGCTTGATTTGGTCTTTTTTTAGCCAAACGAGCAGTTCATGATAAACTTTTTCGTCGATTAGGTTAATTGCTTTTAATTGTGCGGCGAGTGCAAGATAATTGGTTTTTGATGGACGAAGATTTTGCTCAATGGCCAGAAAAGTAAGCGGATTATTCAATTTTGCATCACCTTCGACTTCGGTTTTGAAAAGCATTTTTTCGCCCAGCATTTTTTCAGATAATTCTCGCAAACGAATGAGTTCGTCGGCGGCCGAACCAACATTTCGCATCAATTCAAATACGCCAATGAAACCTAAAATTGCCGTGCGAGATTTTACGAGCGAATCAGGAACTTGATTTTTGCCGAATTGCCCAAAAGCACTGCCCGAAATTCGTTGGTTTAATACTTTGTCTTCTTTGTTGACAATCTTCAAGAACGCATCTTTACCAAATTCGGTGATGATTTCTTGTTTTTGGAGTGCGTCAAGATAGTCTTCAATTTGTTTGTCGGTTAGTTTTTGGGCAAACGTAGGAGCAAAGGGTAATAAGATTAAAAGTAGTGAGAATATTTTTTTCATTGTCGATTATCCTTTTTTCTTCAAAAATAGAAGAGAATATAGAAATAACCTACTTTTTAAAAATACAAAAAAAAATCGCCATAGTTTATGGCGATTTTTGAAGGTCTTAGTAAACGATGAATCTTACCCTTCTACTTTTCGAACTATCTTCCTTGCCTTTATAATCTCTGATGACTTCTTGTTCGCCCAGACCTTTAACCAACATACGGTTAGGGTCAACTCCTGCTCTTCTCAGATAATCTGCACAAGATTTTGCACGGCGTAACGAAATTCTTTGATTGATAGCGGCATCACCAACACTATCCGAATAACCACTCAACTGTACATTTAATTTTGGGTTTAGAGTCATTAACTCAATTAAGCGGTTGATGTCAATATAATATTCCGATTTTACGATGATTGAATTTCGGTCGAAGTACACATCATTAAGTGTATAAACTTTCTTAGTTTCAAACGAAATGTTCGGGTCACTTTTCAATTTGAATGTTTCCGTAGGTTTGTTCATATCAACTTCAGGAGCATTTACGTAAGGATTTTCTCTTTTATCAACTTTAACAATCGTAGGCGTGATTGTTTTTGCTTCCAACTTAATTGTTTTTATAAATTTTTCGTCAGCGTCATTTGTTTCAGGAATCCAATTTCCTGTATAATCAGCATTCCCGCTAACCGAAACCGTCAGGCCGTATAAATTGCCAAATACTACACGAATATTATTATTGATGTCAAGCGGCATAATTTGATTATTGCCCAAATCAAATACTCTGATTTTCGCATTATTAATAATGTTGTTATCGGGTCCTAAAACTTTAATCGTGTAGCCAATATTTTTCGGCATCATTTCAATCGTATTACTGATTGTTTCAGTACCATTTACATTTTCAAGACTAACTTTTATCTGATTCGCTGGCAAATAACCTGGTGCTTCGCAAGCCAATGTATAATTGTTTCCTGCTTTAAGTTGCATCAACGAAACACCATTTTTAGCCGAAAACGAAGCCGAATTTCGGCTATTCATTGCCACAAAAACCGAAGCGTCGATTGGTTTCTTGGTCATGGCATCTACCACCCTCACATTTACAGGAATTTGTCTTGCACCTCTAAATTTATTAGGAAGTGGAGCATAATAAATATCACCTTTTATTTCTACATAAATCTCTTCGGTATTTCCTGTAATAGCAGTATATTCTTCATTATTTGGGGTGTTCAAAAAATCAACGTCTTTCGGGAATGTCCAACTACCATCTTCCTGTAATTCGGTTTGATAAAGGTCAAATCCACCAGTACCGCCACCACGAATCGAACTGAAAATTAATGAGCGACTATCAGGCATTAAAGTTACGTTACGTTCACATTCTGAGTTGACAGGTTCTCCCATCTTTTCAAAATTTGTCCAATTGCCGTCATCAGTTTTGTTTGCTACCCAAATCGTATAACAAGATTCTGTACTACGGTATTTTTCAAATTTTTCACGAACGAAAAACAACATTCTTCCATCTTGCGAAACACTCGGACTACCTTCATACATGGCAGTATTCAATGGCTCACCTACGTTCTTTGGCTCACTCCATTCGTTTCCCATGCGTTTTGCATAAAATATGTCTCTGTCGCCAAATCCACTTGGAAGAATAGCATCGAAGTACAACTCTCTACCATCGAATGTGAGGCTCGTACCCATTATTTTTCCTTTCAGTACTTTATCGGTGATTGTTCTGATGAGTTGAGGCGTTTCCCAAGCGGCGGTTTTGTCGGCACGTGTACTCATCAATACTTTTGTGCCGTCTGTACGGTCTTGCACAAATACGAATGTTTTTCCGTCTCCACTAATCGAGAATGCGTGTTCACGATAGTCTCTTGTGTTGATTGGAGTACCAATAGATTTTAAGTTATTTTGGGCGATTGCTTCATTGCTACCAAAGTAAGCGATTGTAGCCGCTAAAAATACAACCTTTTTCATTTTTTTAGTCATTTTGGGTTCATTATGTAAGATTAATCATGTGTTTAATATTGATGAGTAGTTTTCAAATTCTGTGCCAAAAGTTTATCGAACGGTAGTAAAAAAATAAGTAAATGTCTTTTCTACGCTTTTTGTGATTATTATTTATAAAAAAAGAAGTATTATTCTGTTTTTTTATACTTGTAATTGTTAATTAGCACATTTCGGTGTTTATAAATGACTTTTCAAAAACACTAAATAGCCGATAATTAATGTATCTACATGTTTTTCAAGTCATTCAAAAGTGCTGAAAAGACCAATGTCAATGATGTGCAAAAGATAAACTATGAAAATATCAGCTACGGTCAATGCCAATACTCAAAAATTGGGTATTCGATAGAAAACCAAAACAATATTGGCTTATCAGAATAAGTCAAAAGAATGAAAGACAATAGACTTGTTGCGATGACAAATTACTATTTTTGTTAAAAAATCTTATGAAATTAGACTTAACAACTTTAACAACCGAACGGCAATGGCGTTCAGCAACAGGTTTTAGCAAAGATAAATTTGAATTATTGCTAATTGATTTTCAAGCGAGTTACGAAATTATTTATGGCAAAACCATCGAACAGCGTACCTCAGAAAGTCCAAACTCGCCAACCATTACAAGCTATGATGATTTGCTGTTTTTTACTCTTTTCAGTCTTAAATCGGGACTAACATATGATTTATTAGGTTTTGTGAGTGGTATGGACGGTTCAAATGCTAAGCGTAATCAGACACTGGGTCTTGAGATTCTTAAAAATGCGTTAGCAAAATTAGCTGTTTTACCCAAACGAAATTTTGAAACATTACAGGAATTTAAAGAATATTTTGAGCAACATAAAACACTAATTTTAGAT
>JBKBSS010000065.1:0-12694 GCA_046291385.1 Emticicia sp.
TCACGCAACACTTCCATGATTACGTGTGCCGAATATATTTGTGGATAAGCTGGTTTCCAGACAGTTACGTTGCCCATCATGGCTACGCACGCTGGCAGATTTCCCGCAATTGCCGTAAAATTGAAAGGCGTGAGAGCAAAAACGAATCCTTCAAGCGGGCGATATTCTACACGATTCCACAAGCCACGCACTGATTCTGGCTGGCCAGCGTAGATTTGTTGCATGAAATGAGCATTGAAACGCAAAAAGTCGATAAATTCACAAGCAGCATCAATTTCGGCTTGATAAGCATTTTTCGACTGTCCGAGCATCGTAGCAGCATTGATTTTTGCACGATACGGGCCAGCCAAAAGGTCGGCAGCTTTCAAGAAAATACTTGCACGGTGTTCCCACGAAAGATTTGCCCAGTTTTCACGAGCAGCCAAAGCGGCATCAATCGCTTTGTGTACGTGTGAAGCGTCGCCCTCGCTGGCATAACCCAATACGTGTTGGTGGTCGTGCGGCGGCGAAAGTTTGATTTTATTATCGGTATGTATGAGTTCAGAGCCAATGTACATCGGAACTTCGACGACCTTTGAACGAGCTTCGGCAATTGCTTTTTTGAGAGCTATTTTTTCGGCCGAACCCGCTGCATAATTCAAAACAGGCTCATTGATTGGCGATGGAACTTTAAAAAGGGCGTTATTCATTGTTGATGAAGTTTTTGTTGATTCTTAAAGGCGAAATTAGTGAAAAGATTTGAACGGAAGATTAGTTTCATTCCTTTTTTACTCCCCCTCAGAGCGGCAGTCGCTACTGGTTGGAGATTTTATACTCTCTCGGACTTTTTCCTTTCAACTGCTTAAACGTTTTATTGAAGTGCGAAATGTTATTAAAGCCCACTTCAAAACAAATATCGGCAATAGGTCTATTTTCAAATAACAAACGGCAAGCTTGATTGATTCGGTACTCGTTCACAAAATCGGTGTAAGTAATGTGCGTAATTTTTTTGAAATATCGACAAAAAGATGGAATAGTCAAGTTCGCCAAATCTGCTACGGCTTGAATATCAATACTTTGCTGATAATTTTGTTCAACGTATTTATACACACTATTAATGCGGTCTTCGTCTTTGTGATTAAAATCAAAACGTTTATCGGCGGCGTTTAGCACCGAAAACTCGGTGGCTGTGGCAAGTGTGTGGAAAATATTTAACAACTCAACGAGCCTTTCAAAATGCGAAAGTGTGAGCATTTTTTGAAGTTTAGCGGCAACAATCTTTCGGGCTTTTCCTTGAAACGAAAGTCCTTGCTTTGCTCGCTCGAAAAGCTCTTTAATATGTTGTAACTCAGGTTTTTGCATAAAATCTTCACCCAAAAAATCTTTTCGAAGTTGCACCACAATTTCTTCGTGTTCACCAATAACACCGTAGCCAAAACCCGTATGCGGTAAATCGGGGCCGATAAAAACCAATTCGCCTTCTTCGTAGTTTTTTAGGTGTTCGCCAATGTGCAATTTGCCCGAACCTTTTCTGACAAAAACAATCTCGTATTCGGGGTGATAATGCCAAAAATATCGGTCGTTTTCAGACTTCCAGTGAATCAGACGAAATGAACTTCCAGTATCAGGCGAGATTTTTTCGTATTCTACTTTCATGCTTTATTATCATTATACATTAAACAAATGTATATATAATGTTAATAAAGCACAAGTATTAGATAATATTGGCGTAGTTTTTTTGGAGAAATTCCATCAATTTTGCATCAGAAAAAAAATTGATTACCTTTCTGAGACAATCAGAGATACTTTTACCTATAACGAGTTTTTTGAGCGAAGCCCTTGGTTTCGCTCATTTTTTATGCCTGTTTCAGAAACTCAATCATTTTTGCCACAGCCAAACCTCGGTGGCTAATTGGATTTTTTTCTTCCATTGTCATTTCGGCAAAAGTGCGGTCGTAGCCTTCGGGCATAAAAATTGGGTCGTAGCCAAAGCCTTTTTCTCCGTGTTTTTCTTGCGTAATTTTCCCACGAATAATTCCTTCAAAAAAATGTGATTTGCCATTTATCAACAATGTAATAACACTTCTGAACTGAGCCGCACGGTTTTCTACACCTTTGAGCGTTTCGAGTAATTTTTCAATATTTTTAGCATGATTTCCATGTTCACCTGCGTAGCGTGCTGAAAAAACACCAGGTTCACCATTGAGAACATCGACTTCCAAACCCGAATCATCGGCGATGCAATCAATCTGAAAACGCTCCCAAACGTACATTGCTTTTTGTAGAGAATTTCCATCAAAAGTATCGGCAGTTTCGGGAATATCATCAAAACAACCGATTTCGTTGAGGGTTTGTAGTTGAAAATTTTCACCCAAAAGTGCTTGTAATTCTTCTACTTTATGGGCGTTGTTTGTTGCGAGACAGAGTTTCATAGTTTTAAGTTTACAGTCTTCAGTGGGCAGTTGGCAATGGGCAGTTTTTGATTATAATTTTTAGTCTTCAATTGCCAGTTGGCAGAATTTATAAGTATTTTTCTGGGTTTGCAATCATGTGGTTAATTAATCTTCCAACTTCCTCACTTTTTTGAGTGAAAGCAATAGAAGTATTCTCATCAATGTATTTACAAGCAAGTGCAAAATCAATCCAGACTTGCGTTTCGCTATTTTCTGCATCCGAATCAGTCAACTTTGAGATAAAATGAGCGGGATAACGTCTTTTTCTGTAAGACTCTCCAATATTTGCACAAACTGACCGTGAAGAGCGTCTAACTTGGTCAGTGAGTGAATATTTTTCTTCTTTCGGAAAGCCTTTACTTATTTCAAAAATTTCCATTGATAAAGAAAATGCTTTTTTGTAAACAATTAAATCTTTAAAAGACGACATTGGCAGTCTATAGTTTTCGGTATGCAGTTGGCAGTCTTACATTACGACGACAACTTTAATAAACTTGAATATACGAACGAATTTAAGTCTGCGAAAAGCAGAAAATTAAGACTATCTACAGAGAACTGAAAACTGCTCACCGAGGACTGCCCATTGAAAACTGCCCACTGAAGACTGCCCACTGAGAACTGCCCACTGAGGACTGCCCACTGAAACTGCCCATTGAAAACTGCCCATTGAAAACTGCCCACTGAAGACTGCCCACTGAGAACTGCTCACCGAAGACTCAATTTACGCCACCGCCATCGCTCCTTCTTTCATTTTTTCGGCATTATCGGCAATGCGAAGTTGCTCAATAAATCCGCCGATTTCGCCTTCCATTACGGTTGGTAGATTATAAACTGTGTAGCCGATACGGTGGTCAGTTACACGGCTTTGGGCGTAATTATATGTTCTGATTTTATCCGAACGGTCGCCATTTCCAATCAAGCCTTTACGCTCGGCCGAAATCGCATCATTATGTTTGGTCATTTCCATTTCGTAAAGTCTCGAACGCAACACCGAAAGGGCTTTTTCACGATTTTTGATTTGCGAACGCTCATCTTGACAAGAAACCGTAATGCCCGACGGAATATGCACCATACGAACTGCCGAATAAGTAGTATTTACCGACTGTCCACCCGCACCCGACGAACAGAAAGTATCAATTCTGACATCGTTCATATTAATCGTTAAATCAACTTCGTCAGCTTCGGGAAGTGCCGCAACCGTAGCGGCTGATGTATGCACACGACCTTGAGATTCGGTGGCTGGCACACGCTGCACACGATGCACGCCCGACTCGTATTTGAGTTTTCCGTAAACATCTTCGCCTTCCACTTGAACCACAATTTCTTTATAACCACCCGCAGTTCCTTCGTTGTGGTCGAGAAGGGTCATTCTCCAACCTGGTTGTTTTTCGATGAAACGTTGATACATTCTAAATAAATCGCCCGCAAAAATGGAGGCTTCGTCGCCGCCCGTTCCTGCTCTAATTTCGAGGATTACGTTTTTGCTATCGTTCGGGTCTTTCGGAATGAGCATTTCTTTCAAAATTCCCTCCAATTCATCACGTTGTGGCATTAAAGAATCCAACTCTTCTTTTGCCATTTCACGCATATCTTCGTCTTTTTCGTTGGCAATAATATCTTTTGCACCTTCGATATTTGACAATATATTTTTATAAATCTTCAGTTGATTGACGATTTTCTCTAAATCTTTGTATTCTTTGCTCAAACGAGTAAACTTCGTCATATCAGATACGATTTCGGGCATCGTCATTTGTTGCGAAACTTCTTCGTAGCGTTCTTTTATGGCTTCTAATTGCTCTAACATATAATTGGTTATTTGTTACTGGTTATTTCTGCTAAAATGACAGGTTAGAAACCTGTCTTACATTAAACAAAAGTCTTTACGGATAAATTCGTTTAATAAAAAACGTGGCACACCTCGTCGAAAACAAGATGTGCCACGTTTAGGTAATTTCTCTAATATCCTTTTTTACATTGAGCCAAAACCGCTTGGTTTAGCTTAATATAAGCATCATCGCCCGCCTTTTTTGCTAATTCCATTGATTTTTCGGCATTTGGAATCGCTACCGCACAATTATTTTGCTTGGCTGCAATACGGGCTACGAGCTGGTAAGTCCAATATTCTTTATCTTTTTCTAATACTTTATTTGCCCATTCTAAGGCTTTATCAAGTTTTACACCTTTTTGGTAATAAAAATCAGCGGCCGAGAAATAGGTATCAGTTGTAACATCGGATTTTGATGTTTTTTCAACAATTTCGGCCATTATTTTTTCATCAATTCCTCTTTGTTCAATCTTAAAACGCACTTCGGTGCTTTCCCATTTGATTGAAACGAGCGTACTTGTAGGCGTAAATTCTACGAAGTCAATGGTCATTTGTTCAGTAAATTCTTGCGGTTGCATTGGCTGAACGTTGAAACGAATTATGTCTTTATTAATATCATAATCGTACGAACCCCATTGTTTATCATCACGATTGAAGATAATCGTCCATTCGCTTTTTCCTGGAATCGTATAAAGTCCGTAGCTTCCTGCTTTCATCACTGCTCCATGAACATATACTTCATCATCAAATTTGATAGACGTGATTTTATTTGCACCCGTTCGCCACACTTTCCCGTAAGGCACTAAATCACCAAATATTTTACGACCTTTTACCGATGGACGGCTATAATCAAGCGTAATTTTTGTAAGGCCAAGCGTTTGCGAAAGTGTCGTTGATGGACTCGCCGCTGGCGTGTTTATCTGAGCAAAACTTGTTGATGTTGCTAAAATTATAAACAGCAAATTTTTAAAAAAACGGTTCATTTCCTCAGAGGTTAATAATTTAGTACAAAGTTACGCTATATCTTTTGTTGTTTGTGTGTTTTGAAAGTTTTTTTGCGATTTATGCCCCTTAAATAGCCTTTTTAAGTAATGATGGATGATAAATGCTGAATGTTTAATTATGCAAAACACCGTCTATCAGAAAGTTAAATGAATCAAAAATGTCGATTATCTTCATCTGAATACTTGATAAAATTTCACATCAAATAAAAACAATTTTTTCTTTTCAAAGTACTATAATAAATTTATCTTGCAAAGACCAAATAACCTGTTAGAAACCATGTTTAATTTATCAACTGTCTTAGAACATCACGCTCGAAATTCCTCCAATAAAGAGGCTTTAATATTTGCCGATAAACGAATTACATTTGCCCAACTCGATGCCGCCGCCAATCAAATTGCCAACGGTTTGACGTCGCTTGGTATTGGTTATGGCGATAAAGTGGCTCTGACTTGCCCTAATTTGCCTTATTTTCCGATGATTTATTTCGGAATTTTGAAAACTGGAGCAACGGTTGTGCCATTGAGTGTATTATTGAAACGCCACGAAATTGCTTATCATTTGCAAGATTCGGACGCAAAAGCTTATTTTTGTTTTGTCGGAACGCCCGAAATGCCAATGGGACAAGAAGGATATGCAGGTTTTGAAATGACCGACTCGTGCGAACATTTCTTTATGATTACACCAACGTTTACCGATGCTTCGCCAGTTGAAGGAACAAAAACGATGGGAATGTTGATGGCAGGGAAATCGCCTATTTTTCAGAGTTATTTTACTTCGCCCGATGATACTGCCGTAATAATTTATACTTCTGGCACAACTGGCCGACCAAAAGGTGCGGAACTCACGCACTCGAATATTTTCTTGAATGCTAATTTGAGTAAAGATTTGCAGGATTTGAATTATAATGATAAAACCATACTCGTTTTGCCACTTTTCCACATTTTTGGACAAGTAGTGTGCATGATTGCCAGTATTTATCGAGGCTCAACGGCCGTTCTTGTGCCAAGATTCGATGCCGAAATGGTGCTTTCGTTGATTCAAAATGAAAAAATTACGCACTTTGCGGGTGTGCCAACGATGTATTGGGGACTTTTGAGTTATCCAGAAGCCAACAAATTTGATTCAAGTTCGCTGCGAGTTTGCTTGTCAGGTGGAGCGGCTTTGCCTGTGCAAGTTCTGAAAGATTTTGAGGCAAAATACAATGTTGCAATTTTGGAAGGCTACGGAATGTCGGAAGGTTCGCCAGTTGTTACATTCAATCATCCCGACCGAGTGCGGAAAACTGGTTCGGTCGGAACGCCAGTTTGGGGCGTGGAAGTTTGTATAAAAGATGAAAACGGCAACGAACTCGGTGCCAACGAAAAAGGTGAATTGTGTTACCGTGGGCATAACGTAACAAAAGGCTATTATAAACGCCCCGATGCTACGGCCGAAAGTATCAAAAATGGTTGGTTACATTCGGGCGATATTGCAATCAGAGATGATGACGGTTATTATTTTATCGTTGACCGCACAAAAGATATGATTATCCGTGGCGGTTTTAATGTTTATCCTCGTGAAGTTGAAGAAGCAATGATGCAACATTCGGCCATTTCGATGGTGGCAGTAATTGGCGTGCCAAACGATGAATATGGTGAAGAAATAAAGGCGTGTGTGGTACTAAAACCCGAAATAGTTATTTCAGAAAAAGAACTGATTGCTTGGACAAAAGAGCGAATCGCATCTTACAAATATCCTCGTGTGATAGAATTTATGAGTAGCTTACCGATGGGTGCTTCGGGGAAGATTTTGAAGCGGGAGTTGAGAGGAAAATAGTGTTGTAAAAAGGAAGCCTTCGTTTTGAGCGAAGGCTTCCTTAAAATTTATATTCTTAATACTTAAACGGTTTTCCGCCAGCCATTACTTCTTGTGTTTTTTCATCGAAAGTAACCTTCATACCTGTACGATATGCGGCAGTTGCCATAATATTAGCAATTGAGTGCGAGTAACCTGCTTCAATCGGAGCATTTGGTGTTTTACGGCTACGCACACATTCCATCCAGTTTTTGATGTGGTTGAATGTCAACGGGTCATTACCAGTATTGGCATCGCTTGCTACTTTATCGCCTTGTAAAGTCATTTTAGGCAATAAATTCGCTTTCATTCCCATTGTTTTTGCGTGTCCTTCTGTCAAACCACCAGTTGACGAAATTTCGTTAGTATCCAAATTAATCATACCACCGTTTGAGTAATATAATTCTTTGGTTTCACCCGCTGAGTTTGAGAAACGAGAAGTAAATTGTACTTGGAAACCAGTCGTTGGGTCGTTGGCTGGGCCGTAATCAAACACAACGGTCATGGTATCGGCATTCGTGCGACCATCTTTCCATTGGTAGATTCCGCCATTGGCAACTGCACTTCTTGGGTGAGCTAAACCACTAAACCAGTGAACTGTATCAATTTGGTGGCTCATCCATTGGCCAGGAATACCCGACGAATAAGGCCAGAAAAGACGATATTCTAAATATTTACGTGGGTCAAATGCCTCAAACGGGCGATTCATTAAATAACGTTTCCAGTCAATATCCGATTCTTTCAAATCTTTTACGAGTTCTGGTCTTCTCCAACGCTCTGGCTGATTTACATTCCACATTAATTCAACCATCACGATTGGGCCAAATTTACCAGATTTAATAAAATCTTCGGCAGCAAAATAGTTTGCTCCACTGCGGCGTTGCGAACCAATCTGAACGATTTTTCCTGTATCCTTTACTGCTTTCAATACCGCACGAGCATCAGCCATTGTTTCGGCCAATGGTTTTTCTGCATACACATCACAACCTGCTTTTACGGCTTCAACTGTGTGCATAGCATGTTGAAAATCGGCAGTACTCATAAACACTGCATCAACCATTTTAGAATCATACAATTCTTCGTTGTTTCTGAATGCTTTTACTTCTGTGCCGAGTTGTTTTTGGTAGTAAGCTTTTGCTTCGTCACGGCGGCGATTCCATAGGTCTGAAACTGCTACCATTTCAAAATTCATGCTTTTGGCAAGTTCCTTGAATGGCCCAACGTGAGAGGCACGGTGACGGTCAGAAAAACCGATTGTTCCTACACGCACACGGTCGTTTGCACCGATGATTTTGTTATAACTCTTTGCTGAAAAGCTTGTTGGCTTTGCAAATGCAGAACCTCCAACGGCTACGCCAGCACTTGCAATAACGGATTTGATAATAAAATCTCTACGAGTTGTCATAGTTTTATACTGATTGAATATTTGCTAATTGTACTATTGTAAATTTAATAAATAATTTAACTTTTCAATGACTTTTTCTACCAAATCACTTATAATTTAGTCCATCGCCGAATTTGAATAGAGCATAATTTGACTCCAGATAACCTGGTACATCAGATTTATTTTCTTGTACGGCTTTTTCGGAAATTGGTATCGTGAAAGGCATTTTTCCTGTTGGGTTGAATGCTCCGCTTACAATATCTAAAAGTGCATCTTGGGTTGTGCCAAAAGTTGCCAAAATTGACTTCGCTTTGCCTTCGGGCGGCGTTCCGCTGTCAATTTCATCAATTACCCAAGGATTTGTAAAATTAATGGCCAAAATGGTCGGTTTTGCATTCAAAATTTCATTGACATGAGCTACATCAATTTTGTTTTTTGAAAGGCTCAATTCAATGGCTTGTCCGCCTGAACTAAATAAACCACCCGCACTCGGAATCAACCATAATAAAACTACATCGGCTTCCTCTTTGGTCGAAACAAATTCGATGTTTGGGTTTTGAATTTTGGGTTTATTCACATTAATAGCCGTCCCTTGTCCTTGGCTTTGTCCTCTTCCGCTACTTTCTTTGTAGGTTTCAAAATACACTTTTGTGCGGCTACCATCGGCTTTCTTGGAAATCGGCAATAATTTTTCGTCATTTCTGAGTAAAACAATTGATTTTCTGAGAGCTAAATCGGCTTTTTTCTGAAACTCCGCATTTCCTACTGTTTTTACGGCATTTTCAGCATCAACGTAAGGATTTTCAAATAAACCTAAATCAAATTTTTCTTTCAATAATTTAGCAATCGACTCATTTATTCGGTCTTCCGTTACCATTCCTTTCTTGACAGTTTCGAGCAAAAGAGCAGGGTCTGCACCGCCCGAAAAAATATCTACGCCAGCATCCAATGCTTTTTTATAACGTTCGATAATCGTCAGGTTTTCAACTCCCCACGGCATCATATCAATTGGGCCAGTGTCAGAATTGATAATGCCTTTGAAACCAAGTTTTTTTCGTAATAAATCTTGGATAATTGCCTTGTTATAAGAAAAACCTACTGCTTCCATGCTCTTATCTTTCGGAGCCGAATAATATGGCATGATAGAAGATGTACCTGCATCAATGGCAGCTTTGAAAGGTTTTACGTGATAATCAAACATTCCGCCTGGATAGTGAGCATATTTTCCCCAATCGAAATGCGAGTCTTGTCCGCCCTCCTGCGGGCCTCCACCTGGAAAATGCTTGGTAGTCATTGCTACCGAATTTTTATTTAATTTAGTACCTTGAAAACCCAAAACTATCTCACGAATCATGTCGGAAGCTAAATCGGCATCTTCGCCAAATGTTCCTTCCGTGCGTTGCCAACGTGGTTCGGTCGATAAGTCAGCCATGTACATGTAGCCTTTTCTGAGTCCAACCGATGCCCATTCTTTAGCGGCGATTTCGGCAAATTCACGAGTTAATTTTAAATCTCTCATGGCAGCCATGCCCAATTCGCCAGGCCATTTTGAGAAAACTGTTGTGCCAACACTCAAACCAACTGAGGCATCAACAGTTACGTGATTTCGTGGATTTGAGGCAACAATCGCAGGAATTCCCAAACGTGAGGTTTCGCACAAAGCCTGTAAATTATTCGACCAATCGGCCATTGTTTTGGCACTTGTATTTGCTCGCAAAATAAAATGTCGAAGATGAAAATTCATCACCCCTTTTGTCGTTCCCGCTGAGGACATCATCGGAACGGCCAAAGGCTTGCGAGTAAACATATTATTGGGCTGTATCAAATCTTCTTCGTTGAAACTGCTTGTAATTTCAGTTCTTGGAGCATTTTGCTGAAATGCCAAGTCGCCACCCATTCGAGTTGTACTGATAATCATAAAGCCAATTTTTTCCTCCAAAGTCATTTGAGAAATCAAATCCTTGATTCGGACTTCTTGCGGTAAACGCCAATCTTCGTACTTATCAAGTTTACCATTTTTATTGAGGTCTTTAAACTCTAAATTATTGACTTTCAGAGTATTAACTGAGCGAAAACCTAATTGAGGTTGTACGGGCTTTTGGGCATGTGAAGCATTAAATGCGAATAACGCTATTAAACCCCATTTACTAATTTTGGCACACTGATTAAACAGATTTGACATGATTTTCACTGATTAATATTTAATTTTTTCTTATCGTTTGTAAAGATTTTACGTCGAATTTCTGGTTTTTTACCAAAATTTAAAAGTAAGCCTATTTCAATTTCTGTTGCTTTCAAATAGTTGATAAGTTGAAGTTCGTGTTCTTCTACAACTGATTCTGCTGCTTTCAACTCTAAAATTAATAAATCATTGACTATTATATCTGGATAGTAAATACCAACCTCATATCCTTCATAATTTACCTTTATTTGCTTTTGAGTCTCACATTTTAATCCCAAACCTCTGAGTTCGATAAATAAAGCATTCTGATAAACTCTTTCCAAAAAGCCAAACCCTAATGTATTATAGACTTTATAAAAAGCCTTAATAACTTGGTCGGTTAGCTCTTGGTGTAGATATGCCATATCAAATATTTTTTTGCACACTGATGACACAGATTTGACTGATTTACACAGATAAAAATCAGTGATAATCTTGTAAAATCAGTGTCATCTGTGTTCTATTTTAATTCACGAATCTTGATATTCTTGAACGAAACATTATTGCCGTGGTCTTGAAGTAGAATATTTCCTTTATCGCCTGCTCCGAAGCCTTTATATTTTTCATATTTCGAGCGAGCCACTAAAGCATTGAAAATATTGCTTTTACGCTCATATTCTAAAACCTTGAAGCCATTGAGCCAGTGCTGAACGATATTATTTGGATAAACAATTACACGGCCTTGATTCCAATCACCGATTTTTTTCATGAAACGTTTATCCATTTTTAAATCTTTGTCGATTTTGTAAGAAGGAATTAAATCGTATAAACTCGCCAAAGTACGATTGCCAGCCGCTCCCATTTTTGCATCGGGATGTTTTTCATCATCCAAAACTTGAAATTCAAGTCCAACACCCGATTTCCCGTTAGAATCGAAGGCTTCGTTTACGAAATATTTTACACCCGAATTTGCTCCTTCACTGAGTTTGAACTCAAAAACTAACTCAAATGCACCGAATTGCTCATCCGTAACAATATCATTTCCAGTTTCAGAACCATCCGATGGACTAACATTGATTGTTCCATCAACTACTGCCCAATGTTGTTTTGGCATTTCTGTTCCGTGAACGGCTCTCCAACCAGTAAAATCTTTACCATTGAAAAGCATCTTGAAACCTTGTGCTTTTTCTTGTTCTGAAAGATTATTCAGCATCAAATTTACTACTGGACAATCATCGGTTGGACTTGGTTTGAGGTTTTCGGTCTGAATTTTGATGTTTTTCCAACGAATCGTCATGTTTTCTTTCATTGGCCCATAAATAGAATGCACTTGTAGGGCAATAAAACCTTGAGCGGTCATGTCATCAATTACATGAGCTGTCGGCACGCCATTAATAAAAGTACGCAAAGTATTTCCGATTGCCTCAATGCGGTATTTATTCCATTGCCCCACGGGCTTGAACGCTTTTTTGCCTTCGGGATTAATGTTCGGAATGTAAAGCCAATCACGGCGACCTTCATCATAAATTGCACCCGACCAAGCTCTCGCCGATGGGTCAACTTCCATTTGGTAGCCATGCACACGACCACTCTGATAATCAGGTTTTGAAAGGCTACGAAATTGTACACCACCATTCATTTCGTTATCAAGTTTTAAGTCGAGTTCGAGGATAAAATCGCCGTAGTCTTTTTCGGTGCAAAGGAAAGAGTTTGGCGTATCTTTCACGGTTGTACCGACGATTTCACCGTTTTCTACTTTATATATCGCTTTTCCTCCACGTTGAGTCCAGCCTTTTAAATCTTTACCGTTGAATAGGTTTGTCCACTGAGTATCTTTTTGGGCAAAAGTATTGAAAAACGCTCCAAAAGCTAATAAAACAACAAGTGTTTTCTTCATTTTCTTTATTAATAAATTGATTGAATAATGTATCAAAATTAGTGATTAAAGGAATACCAATCTAATATCTATTTAACCAAAAATATTAAGATTTTGATATTTAATTGACATAAATTCAGTATTCAAGGTCAAAATTTAATGTTTGGTATTTAAAAAA
>JBKBSS010000066.1:0-12638 GCA_046291385.1 Emticicia sp.
GGGTTTTATATTCACCATTTTTAGAGGTAAATCCTTTTTCATTTGTGTTCCAAGTTTTGCTGACGAGTTCGGTGAATACTTTTCCGTGCTTACGGGGATTCCAATCTTTATCCCACAAAGCCGACGAAGGAAGCCAATGTGCTTTTTCCCAAAAACCCCATTGCAAAAATCCATTCGTGGAAGGATGGCTAAAAATGGCGGTCATAAAATCTTTGAGATAGCGAGCTTTGAAATCATCGTCGTCGCTGGTAATATCAAACTCAGAAATTTGGATGGGTAGCCCTAATTCGGCAAAATGGTCTAATTTTTTAATGACAAATTCAATTCCTGGGGGCGTTCCGCCGATATGTCCTTGCTCGCCAATGGCATCAATTTTTACCCCGTTTTCTTTCAAAAATTTGATATTATTATAAAAATCATCGCTTCCCGCACCGTTGGAATGAAACATGGTGTACTCATTCAAAAATAGTTTCACCCCATTGGTGTTTTTCTTGGCGGCATTAAACCAATCAACCATTACTTTTTTTCCACCCAAAGAATCCATAATATTGTGGTGGGCAAAAGGTTCATTGACTACATCCCATTCGGCAAATTGCCCTTTTATGGTTAAAGTTTGTTCGTCAATCTGTTTCAAAATTGTGGCTCTCAAGGCGGCAGTATCATTTTTATACGGAACAAGATGCGGAGAATGTTGCCAAGAAGGCCAAACCATTACGTGTCCACGGATAGAAATATCGTGGCTTTTGAACCAATTTATGGCTTTTTGGGTCTTTTCCAGATTGAATTTGCTCCAATTTTTTGCCTTCATTTCGTTTTCAAATACTACTTTATTAAAATATCTCAAAAGTGTATCACGATATTTTTGAAAATTAGGGTCAGTTGTATTCAAAATATTATCTGAAGATACGGCAGTTCCCCACGCAAAAGCTGATTTTTTAAGATTGACCGAAACGTTGGCATTATTGACAGGCTTCCCGTTTTTGTCCAGTACTTTAATCGTTAAATCTCCCTTTCTGTGCTTTTCAATGCGTGCTTCAGCCGCTTTTCTCCAAGTAGCATCGGGCGAATCACCCTCATAGTGAACGATAGTTTTAGGTAAATCTTTTAGCTGTTTCGACTGCTTATAATTCACTAAAGAAATTGCTCCTAATTCAAAAATCTGCGGAAATTTGCCACATTTTAGGATGAGTGACATTTCGCCTTTGGTAACATTTTTCCCCGCCACAAACGGAATTTGCGTTAAAACCCATTTAGTGCCAAATGACATTCCACGCTCAAATATCGGCGGCCAGTTATACTTTCCATCTATAAAATGGTCGAGGGCAATTTCCATAAAGGATTCGCCCGTTTCCCTTTTGCTTTCTACGGAACGACTATAAAAGGAGAGCAATAAAACGTCACCTTTATTGACCGATGAATCAACATTGTAGCGTAATGTATAGCTTTCATTCGCATTTTGACCATTGGTTGAAATGCGATACGTTTTCTTAAATGGCTGATTATCAATGTCTAAATTTTCAAAACTCACCGCAGATTTGGCGTTTATCTTGAACGGAATGGGTTCAGTCGGTAATAATGAATTTTGGGCTTTTAGCTGAAATGCACAACTAAGAATCAGAATGATATATTTTAACATTTTTGTATATTTTATTAGCCATCACTCATCAGAATTACAAGTGATTTATTATTTCTTAATTCGGGAAAAATGGATAGAAAACTTAGTGAACAAGCTACTCAAAAGTGATTCCCGTAGCAAACTCATTTTTATCCATATTTCCTTCTGATAATGAATTTATTTTCACGCCACCCATTTTTAGATTTTTGAATTTTACCCCATTTATTGGACTATTTGCTGTGCCAAAAAAATCGCCTTCATCGGGATTTTTATCGTCAATCGTCACATCTTCAAAAAGCCAATTGGTAACACTTTTGTACCCTGAATTGAAAATAATAAACTTGTTGGTGTTATAACTATTAGTTTTTGGGTGAGCCTCAACTCTGAGATTTTTGAAAGTAATATTGTTCATGTTTATCTTATTTCCCGTTTCGCCTTGTACTTGTATTAGCTCAACACCACCGTCTTTGCCAATTAAATTGATATTTTCAAATAATACGCCCGAAGTCGAAGTTTGATTCGCTAAATAATATAATCGCCCCCACGGCCCGCCCCATGCTACGAGATTTGAGATTTTACAGTTTGTTGCCCCGTGCGACATGATAATATCGTCGTTGTTAAAAATAAAACAATCGTCCACAATATGATTATTGCCATTTACCCAAATCCCATCCGTATTTCCATTCCACGAAATCAGTTTTAAGTTTCTGAATTGGTTATTAAATGTCAGATTATCACTGTTATAAATCGGAATTGTCCAGCCGCAAGTATTGGCAAAAATTACGCCTTCCATTTGTAGATTACTCACGCCGTTGGCTTTGACTGCCGAGTGAAGTCCAAGCCAAGTTATATCCGTTGATTCGTGTTTCCATTCGCCCATCGTCAAAATACCACGACCTTTAATACTGACATTTTGAGTATTGTAAGGAATAATAAACGAGCCTTCAACTACCGCTCCCGCAGCGATATACACCGATTCGTTCGACTTGATGCTTTTCTGCAAACCAATTTTATGCACCCCAGGCCCGTAATAGTAGGTAGCGGCTGTATTTGGAACATCAGGTGCTTCGGCAAAGAGAAATAAGGGATTGGTGCGGTCATTAAATTCAATAGAAATCTTCTTGGGTTCAGTCAAAGTGAAGGTAATTACATTGCCATTTCGGGTTGGATTGATACCAAAATTAAGTGGTCGAATCGTGACATTATTTGCCGTTGATTTGATAGTGATTTTTATTTCAATTGAAGCTTTTTCAAATGCAAAACTTGTAAATGATGCCGATGTTTGCGGTTTTGGTTTACCACCAAAATAGGTATCAACCCAATAATTATCAGTTTTATAGACAAAACAAGATTTGTAGTCGGTTTCGCCCGTTTTTCTTACTTCTACGGTGTAATCATTCGATTGCGTAAGATGTTTGACCGTACTGAGATTACTGGGAGAAGGATAAACTTCGAGTTTACCGCCTGTCGTTGTATTAGTCGTTGTTGGCGTAACGACAATATCTGATATTTCTTTTTTGCAAGACCCTAAAATCGGGGCTAAAAAACATGATAAAAAGACTATTTTTTTGAGATTCATAGTAGTTTTTTGTTTAAATACGAAACGGGTTGGTATATCTGATTTCTCGTTTTTATTAGATTATCTTTCTTACTTTGCCCCACAATTTATGGTAAAATATCCACCACACATCTAAAACCAACCGTGGCACATCTATCTAAGCCTGCCCAAGTCAATAAATATTTTGCCCCAAAATTGGTTTTTTGAGCACCGCCGTCGGCGTACCATTCTGAGGCACGGTTGGCGTACCAACTTCCGCCTCTTAGGATAAGAAAATCGTTGTAGCCATCGGTTCGTTCACTTTCGGTGAGTTGCCACACGTTGCCGCTCATATCGTACAAACCCAGTTTGGTTTTTCCGTTTTCAAATTTATTTACGGCAGTTGAGCTTTTCCATTGCCCTGTATTTACGGCTGTCGAATCGAAGGAATTTCCCCACGGATAGGCAGTTTCTTGCTTGCCATTTTGAGCTGCCCATTGCCATTCGGCTTCGGTGGGTAGTCGTTTTCCTGCCCATTTGGCGTAGGCACGGGCATCGGTTAAGGTTATCCAAACAACAGGGTGGTTTTCCTGACCTTCTGGTGGAGCATTATTTATCCAATGTTTCAAAAAGTTTTCCGAATGCGTTGGTTTATAACCACTTGATTTTAAGAATTTAGCAAATTGAGCATTAGTTACCAGCGTATTGTCCATGGCAAAAGGCTTTATTTTGGTCGTAATTTTTCCAGTAGTTATTTCATTGCGATTTTGGCTTAACGCATAATCAGTAAAATTTCCGAGGGGATAAAAGCCACATTCTCTTTGTCGGAAAGCAAAAGTCATTTTTACTGAATCGGTCGGTACAGGAATCGCTATCATACCCGTGGGAAGCGTATTTTTACTATATTTTTTTGTAGCAACAACGGTTTTTAAATGCGGTATGGGTTGGGTGAAAGTGCTGTTAAAATCAGCTTTTTGGTAAATTTCTTTTTGTTTTTTCAGAAAAGTATAGAATTCATCGGTCAATTCGTTCTCAGGAATAGCCAAAATACAGCCAATGGCTTTGGGCTTGTAAGTAGCGTACAAAGCGATTTTTCCATTTTCTTTTTCAGTTTTTACCTCCGTTCCAGCAATTAAATCAAAATATTTTATGCCTTTTGATTCTTCCATTTCTGCAATTCTGCCCGTAGCCAATTGCTCTTGGCGGTTGATGATTGTCCACAGCTTTTTGTTGCCCAAACTCCACTGACTGGCATATACTCGGTTAAGTTTGATAGGAAATAGTGGAAACCACTCGCCTTCGGTGAATAAGCTGGAGTATTGTCGTAAAATAGGCAACATACTGCGAAGTAAGGTACGGTCACGGGGGTTTAATTCATTGATAGTGCCAAACACATTTTCCCAGAAAACAACGCCACAGCCATTTATCCAAGCATTTTGAATGACGGTGGATTGCTCATGGCTAAATCGTGAAAGTCGATAAATCGTATGTCGTTGCTCCAACCAACGGTTGCGAACAAGGGCGGGTACTTCCCCAAATTCAAGATTTTTAACTTTATCGTTCCAACCCACCTCCAACCACGACTGATGCACTTGATTTAAAGCAACTGGCGTAATTGGTATTTCAGATTGAAAAATTGCACTTGGGTTCGAGTGTTGCATTTGTTGAAAAAAGCCGTCAATGTTTGAAATCGTGTCTAAATACACGCCATCTGCCCCTGTTTCTTTGAGCATATCAAGCAATTCTTCATCATCGGTTTTGCCTTGATTTCTGCCAATATTGTCCCATGGATTATAGGCAATCATTAACTTTTTTCCCATTTGGTGAAGTTCATCGCATAGTTTTTTCAAACCCATGACACCCCCAGGCAGATTTCTATAAAATGAATATTGGGTTCGGTTGTCAAAACCTAACTGCGGATAGGTGGGCCACAAAACCACAACGTCCACACCGCCATAATTTTCTTCATATTTTTTTAGGCAATTTTTGATGTCATAATGTCCGTTTTTGTCGTATAAGTTTTTATCATTTGCCATCAAAAAATAGGTAGAATAAGCCTTAGAAGCCCATTTATATTCTTTTTTTTCGTAGTTGATGCCCTTATATTTCAGAAAATTCAAGGTCGAATCTTTCCATACATGCAATTCTGCACGCCAAGCGTTCCACTTATCCGATGAAGTGGGAGCTTCAATAAGTTGGTAGTATTTATCAGCAATATTCTTAGAGCCATTTTGTTGGGCATTCGATTGAAATTTCAGGCAAAAAAGGACGAGCCAAAGCCAAATTATTTTGTTTTTCATCATTTCGTTTTTAATCAATAACTTCAACATTATCACTATTTTTTTTCAAAACCATTGTTGTATTATTTTCCAATTTTTTGTTGCTTACAAAAATATTTTTCAACTTAACATTTTTCGCATCATCAACATAAAAAACAGGTCGTGCTTCATTTTCGGCATATTTGATTGAAATATTATCTAAAACAATGCCTTTGGCGTGACGTATGTAAAAAGCAGCCGCAGGAATTTTTAAGCCAAAAGTTAATCTATTTTCAGGATAGCCTTTGAGGTTTTCAGGAACGATTGTCGGAAAAGTTTTTAGAGAATCTGAACTGACCGTTATCGGCACAGAAATACGAATATTTGAAAGCCTGACATCTTCCACGGGGCTTTCTTCTAAACCCGCAATGATTGACGGAATAATACTTCTGCTTTCAGCTCTAATATTCTGAATATCAATGTGTCGCATCACCGAGGATTTATTTTCTGGATTCAGAAATCGTTTACCTACTCGAATAAAAATTGGACTCAAAACATCCGTCATAATGATATCCGAAATATTGATATTTTCAACGATGCCGCCATCAACGCCCAGAATCACGATTCCAGTATTAACGCTCTGAATATCAGGTTGATACACAATATTTGGTGGCATATTCCAGTGGCGATAACCATTAAAAGAAGCCTTTTTTACAATACAATTACTAATTGAGATATTCCGAAAACCTGAGCGAGAACCCGTTCCAAATTTGATTCCGTTACAAAGTGAAGAAAGTACACAGTTGGTAACGGTAATATTTTCGCAAAATTTATCCAAATATTCGCTTTTGAAACAAAGAGCATCGTCTTCCGAATCAATGGTTGAGTTTGAAATAATGACATCTTTTCCATCTATATCAAGTCCATCACTATTCCAATTGACGAAACTTTTGAGATAAATACCATCAATTAGTACCCTTTCACAGCCCGAAATAGCAATACAAATATGAGCAGAATTCAACACATCAAAATCTTTTAAAACAACATCTTTGCAACCCCTGAAAAAGATGTTCTTGGGCTTATCATCTTTATTTAAACCCAACTGAAAAGCCTGACCTTCGCCCGCACCTTTGAGCGTTCCTTCGCCCTTAATACCCACGTGGTGAGCATTATCAGCAATAATAAGGGATTTCATGGTTTTTAAATAAAGCCCGTTGTGGGTAACTGTCCCAAATTTTTTAGCCGCCAGAATATTATATTCAGGGTAATCTTTTGGGTTATAACTTCCCTGCAAAACCGCCCCCGCCGAAAGATTCAGATAAACATTCGATTTCAAGAAAATCGTTCCTGTAAAAAACCTTCCTGCTGGCACAATCACCTCACCGCCTCCTTGCAAAAAACATTTATCAATGGCCGACTGAATGGCTTTTGTATTTAAAAGAGTGGTATCAGTTTTCGCCCCAAAATCAAGGATGTTGTAAGTTTGAGAAAAGGCGTAATCACCTTGTAGTAAGGCGATTATAATGAGTAAAATTTTTGTCTTTTTCATATTAAAAAATATAATTACTTGATAATCAAGCGATAAGTTTTCATCTGAAATTGATTGAAATTTGCCTTCAAAACTCCATTAATTGACTTTAAACATTGCTCATTGGTTTCAATGTGCGTGGTTTGCCAAGCATTATTTATTGGTTTTGAAAGTTTCAAAATTGGACTTACAGGTTTAGCATTAAAATTCCAAAAGCGAGTGATTAGACCGTTTGTAATGCCTTCTTCCGAAGGTTTTACACTCCAAAGCAAAACATTTGGGTCGCTGACAGAAAGTAGTGAAAATTTATGTTGATTATTTTCATTTTTACCTTCAATCCAACCCGTGGTCAATGGATTTTGGTGTTCCAAAGAAAATTTCATGGCACTGGTTGGGTCAAAAGCATTTTGGTGAGTTGTCAAAGCAAAATTGTAGAAGAATGTTTTCTGTCCATTTTGGTTAAAAATCCCCATCATACCTTTGTCTTCCAATTTTTTATCTACTTGTCCGCCCGCCAAAGCGTGTAATTCTGATGAATTTTCGTGCAAAGAATCTACTTTACTTTCGCCCAATTTGAAAAAACTACAATCTTGATTTGAAAGTGTTACGCCATAATTAGCTTCGCTCATGTCAGCGAAATGATTGAAAGTTTGCCAATCTAAACGGGCTTGTTGGGCAGAATAATGTCCGCCTCTTTTCTCTGACTTAGCGGTCAAAATTGCCCCAACTTCTTCATGGCGAGTGGTTTGATTTTTAAGATTAAAAGCAAAATCCCACGTTTTTACATCCTTAAAATTGGCTTGAATACTATCTTCAAGCAGAATTCTTGGGTTATTGGCAAATAAAGTAAGTCGAACGGTGTGTAAAATTGGGTCTTTGGAAACTGCTTTTAAGGTTACGGAAACTGAACCCGCATTTTCCACCGAAAGTGTGCCTTCTTTCAGGTTTTTTACGCCCAAATTATTCAAGGTTTTTCCATTCAAAACCAATTGTTTATTATTGGCTTTGCGGTCGATAATTTCAGTAATTGCTCCCGATGGACTGAATTTTATTTTGTAGAATTGGTTTGAAATTTGGTCGCCCGATGCTGAAAGTTCGTTGGAGAAAAGCTTTGACGAACCTTTTTGTATTTCAAAAACTTTGTAGCCCACTGATGGCAAATTTGTTGCCCAAATTCTTAGATATTTTTTATTTCCTTTCGTAATGAGTTGATTAGCAACTTCTTGATTAGTAGAAATATCAATCACTTTTACAGGAAAATCGCCGTCATAAGCAATATCTGCCGCATCGTTTCGATTCCAACTCAAAGGATTGAAAACGTAAAAGCGTGGATTTTTGGCTTTCCCGAGTTGTTTTCCTAATTCATTGGAAGAAAGCAAAAGCAAAGAATCAACGTAATTGGTCAGATTATTTTGGAGTTTATCCTGCCAATTTGCTCGAATATTTCTGCTTACGGGTCCGTCGGCTGTCCAATTGTGTTCCCAATAAAAACCGAGTGATTCCCACGCTTTTTGTTTAGATTCGGCCAAATTTGAACCAAACTGTTTATTTTTTAAAGAAACGATGGAAGCAAGTGCTTCGGCAGAGCGTAGTTTTTCCACCGAACGACGCACTTTTGCCGTAGTTTCATTCATGGAAGCACAATAAAGGTCCCACTCATTGCCATAGCTCAGCGATTCAGAAGGAAGATTTGGATACGTTTTTTTTACATCTTCAAAAAAATCAACTTCATTGGAAACTCGAACTTTACGAGTTTCATTGGTTTTATTTTTGGCAGCATCAATAAATGGATTTGAGACAAAAGTTGAGAGGTCATCCCAACCATAGCCAAACGCAGCGGCAATATTGAAAGGATAGGATTTTGTATTCGTATAAGCATCTAATTTGTCAATAACTTGTTCAATTTCAGTAGTTTGACTAACTTGTCTTTTTTGAGGATAAAGCCGACATTCGGCATAGCCGCCAAAAGCCCCATTCTTTTTTTCGTTATAATCGTACCATTTCGTAAGTACACTCGAACCGTCCAAACCTTTATAATTGTACAATTGCTTTCTACGATTTTGACGATATTCGTAAGTCATTTGACTGCCATATCCTCCAATGCCTTTGTAGCTATATTTCACACCCGAACCCGCCCAAAGCGATGCCAAACCCAACGGAATTGTATTGTTTTCCATTGCCTGAGCTAAGGTAAAACGCAGATTATAAGCACGTTCTAAACTTCCTGCATAAAACATTCCTCGCAAAACGGCCTCGGTTGGCTGAGCTCCGTAGGTACTTACCAAACTATTCAACGGACTACTAATATGTCCCGATTTTATGGCAGCAATCAAACGATTAAATTGTGCGGGCGAACGGTATTTTTGATACGCTTTCAACCACGCACTGCCATCACAATTAAATCTTGCTTGAAAATCGGAATCGTTGTTTTTTGTAGAATCAATCTGGTGTAAATAATAATCCAACATTTGCACAAAAGCAGAGTCATATTTTGCTTCATCCGCCGTCCACATATAATCCGTGTGGTCGTCGTTGGCGATGTACAAGCGTTTTTGTTGGGCATGGCTCGTTAAACCATAAAATATGAGAAAAATGATGATTGAAAATTGCTTCATTGTAGGAAATCCTTTATTATTCTTTAATTTTCAAATAACAATATAATGGCCAAGCGTGCGGATGAGAACAGAAACCTTGAAAGACATTTGGTCGTTCTCTCTCCCAAAAAAAGCATAAACCATCTTGCGGCGATAAGGTAGAATTTACATTGTCGCCGTTTGTCCATTGCCCCAGCCAAATGTTTGGATATTGGTCGGTAAAATTTTGAAAACTCATCATTCGCAATAGTTTTTTTGCTTCTTCTTTATCAAAAGTTGCTACGCCCGCAATGACCGAACCTTCGAGCGAAAACCATATTCCGCCATCTTCACCTTCACTTCTATTGCCCCAAAGCGGTTTTTCACGGGTACGAAATCCTATCTTTTCGGGAGTAATAATTTTTGATTTTACGTAATCATAAATTTCCTTTTTGCGAGCGATGCTCAAATCTGGAATTTGCAGTAAATATCCTTGCGGTTCGATGCAGACATTATCAATACCATACTTTTTCTTTTGATTCAAATAGGCACGAGCCGAAAATTTGCGGTCGCCAAAATCCTTAAAGTAAGCCTCTGAAACTTCTTTTCTGTAATTTTCTAAGGCAACAATAAAATCCGTTGTTTCGGGATTTTTAGCGTTTTTGAGTTCAGTAATCAACTTTGGAAAAATAGCAAGTACCATCACTGAATTCAAGTGCGACTCCGCCGTACTTGCATAAATATTAGGTGAGTTTTCATGAAAAAAGCTATCGCTCCAATCGGAATTTAGCATTTTTACTAATCCGTTTGAGCCTCGCCCGACTTCATCACGCAGATAAACGAAGTAATTTTTCAAAATATTCAGCACCATTTCACCCTTTTTATTTTCGGCGGGAAAAAGCCATACTTTTTCATTTAAAAAAGCATAATCTTTCGTAGCAGCCAAATATTGCGAAAGCGTATTAAAAAAATACAGTTGCTCATCGCTTTCTTTGTAAATTGAAGGCGGTGTATAGCCGTTTCCAGCATCGCCACGCATAATTTCGCCATCGGTTTCGCTGTGCATAATCACGTAGCGAAGAATGGATTTTGCCAAGGCTGGATTAGTGTAGCACATGGGAAGTGCCGCCTGCAAATGGTCTCGATTGGAAATATTATCACCAAAATGATAGGCGTAAATGGTGCCTTGCGGAATAATTGTTTCGCCGTAATAAGCACAGTAAGTGGCCATTGCTTCTAATGCATAGGCATTCCAAAGCATTTCACGTCTAATTATTTCATCTTTTTCGGCGGTAAAATCGGGTAATTGCTTTTTCCATGCGGTTTGATAAAAACCTTCGTGACTATTTTTTGGATTGATATTTAGAAATAATTCATTGATTTGTTGTTGAATGGCTTGCTTAGAATTTTCGTAGTTTAGACCAACAATTATGTGAAAAGTTCGAGTTTCGCCCGCTTGCAAAATGGCCGTTAAATGAGCAGATAATGTATCTTTATTGATAGAAATTTTTGGGTTAATATTTTTATCAAAACTCTTGGTACTCATAAACACAGCGGGCGGATTCAAATCATAGATATAGCGTTGATTTTTATTCGGCAAATTTAAAAATGTGTTGGGCTTGCAAGTCAATTGTGCGGTTGCAGTTTGGGTAGTTTCATCGACATTAATTTTATGCTCGTAACTAACTGGTCGTTTTGTGGATTCATAAAGTTGCATCGCACTCGGCGTATAATTAACTTTCATTCCTTCTGAATAGCTAATTTCTTGTGCCATCTTTCCCGAATTTTTTAAAGTAACCGACACCACAAAAGATGGATTTCCAGTATTGATTTTGGTTGAAGGTTTTACCGAAATAATGCGTTCACAAGTCAGATTTTCGTCTAAATCATACGTATATTTGGCAAAGCCGACGCCAAAAAACTTATTGGTACGTTGCGTATCAATCGCCATTGATTTTAAGCCAATTAGGTCGATTTTCTTTTGATTTTTGCCTTTTCCAATGATAATTTGGGCATTATTCGAGCCGTAATTTTGCTGATTTTCATTGGCATTTACTCTCGCCCAAGCCCTTTCACCCGTCATAAATTGATAAATACCGCTGGCATGGACGAATAGCGACAAACGATAATTTCCCAATAAAAAATAAGGGTCATTTTGAATGTATGAATCCCGACCCAATTTGTCTTTTGGAGTATTGGGAAGCTTGCCTGTATATTGGTACACAGGAAGCTGTTGGGTAGAAAAACTCCATTTACCAATTGGCTGGGCTACGATAAATTGAGCGTGGAAAAGAAAAATAATAATTGCTATACAATTTCTCATGCTATTAATTTTTATAATACCTCCGTAATTTTCCCACCGACCTTGAAAGCTTTAAAAACGGTTATATTTTCAGTATTATGGCGGTTTTTTTAATATTTTGCTGATTTTTAAGCTCTTTTATCTAAAATTTCCAATTATTCTCATTGACAGTTAAGGTAAAGCAAACGCCAAGTAGCGGTCGCCTGATTTTGTTCTTAATTTTCCGCCACCACAAGCAATTACTACATACTGTTTGCCATTGACTGCATAAACACTCGGTGAAGCATAACCAGCAGCAGGAAGTGCTACTTGCCACAAAGTTTTGCCAGTTTGGCGGTCAATTGCTCGAAATTGTTGGTCTTTTGTAGCAGCAATAAACAACAAACCACCCGCTGTAACGGCAGCACTACCATAATTATCTGTGCCTGTGATGGGTATTCCTTTGGCAGTTAGTTCTGGATATTCGCCCAATGGAATTTGCCAACGACGTTTGCCTGTATTCATATCAATCGCTGTGAGCGTTCCCCAAGGCGGTGTATTAATCGGGTAGCCTTTGCTGTCATACCAACGATTATAACCAGTCTGCATATAAGGAACGGTGGAGAGATTGGATTCGTTTTTTGCCTTAACATCAGTATTTTTCCCAAACAAGAAATTGACAATTGCCTTACTTTCAGCTTCTTTTAATTGCGTAAAAGCGGGCATCATGCCACGCCCTTTGGCAAGTAATTGAAGGGTAGTAGTTTCAGTATATTTTGCTTCTATTTTTTGTAAAGAAGGATACGTTCCATCTTCATTTCCCTCTTGATTTGCTCCATGACAAGC
>JBKBSS010000067.1:0-12623 GCA_046291385.1 Emticicia sp.
AGCGTTGTAAATACCACCAAATATAGGCATTCCAGTTATTCATCATTGCATCATGTACTGATGCAACCATTTTTAGGGTTTCTCCCCATTTCGCTGACTCAGAATATGTACTCCATTTTGCTGCACCAGTATTGCCAGTATCAAGGTTGAGTAAATACTCTGTCATCCAAATCTCTTTTTTCTTTTGTTCTGCCAAAGGGAATTTAGCCAAGCCTCCACCGTAGATATGACCTGCAACAATATCAATTTTCTGAGCAGCAATTTCATTGGAAAGAACAGCATTGGTAAAGTTTTGATTGAAATTGAATGATTCTGGGGCTGCCAACTTTGCTCCTGTGATTTGTCCTGGGGCATTCAAAAAAGCAATCATTTCTTCAGCCGTCCAGTCACAAGATTCGTAGCTTACTTTAATATCAGGTTCGTTTTGTATTGAAACTACGTCAATTTTTGCACCGTTTGTTGCCATAAATGCAATAAACTCATTGATGTAGTCTTTAAAGGCTTTATAGTTTTCGGGTAGCAGATGTCCTTTAATATCGCTTTTATTATTTTTTAAGGCTGGCGGTGGAGACCACGGACAAGCAAGCACTGTGACACCATTTTTGTTGGCTTCTTTTACTGCTTCAATGATAATTGGCCACTCGCTTCTGTTGGATGAGATTCTAACTCTAAAAATACTTAATCCTAATTCGTTTTCGTTCAATCCGAAAGCTTTGGTTGCCTCGGCTGGTTTTAATGATTGAGTTCCCCACATGCGGTTTGCTCCGCCAAAACCCGCAATGGTTTGAAATGTAGTCTGTGGATTGATTATTACTTTAAAAGGTGGTGCTTTTACAACATCAGCGGGAACATCGGCTGTACTTTTCTGGCAACCCGAAAAAGCTAAAACGTTTAACAACAGCAGTGAAAGTAGAATTTTATGCTTTTTATTCATTTTAATTCCTCTATTTAAAATTGTGCTAAATTGCACAAAAGATTATTCAAATCGGTGTAGCTCGTGAATCAAAAAAATAGAAGGGATAAAAATTATCCCTTCATTTTTTCTGTCAACCTATCTTTGTTTCATTCAAAAAATTTTAATACCCAGGGTTTTGCTCTAAAACTGCACCGCTATTACGGTCAATTTCTCCTTGTGGAATCGGCCAAAGATTATAAGTATCTCTCACTTGCGATGCGTAGAAAGGATTACATTTTCTTACTCTTTCAGCCCATTTGCCTAAACGCATTAATGTAAACATACGTTTTTCTTCAAAACCGAATTCTCTGATACGCTCATCTAAGATGTAATCAATGTTTACTTCTGATGCGGTTACTGCTTTTGCCTTTGCTCTTGAGCGTACAACATTTATATCGGCTGCCGCTGCATCTAATTTGTTGAGACCTAAATTAGCTTCTGCTCTTAAAAGAAAAGTTTCAGCCAAACGCACCAAATATTGGTCTTGATAAGTTGCACCTGCACCACTCTTCAGTAATAAAGGGTATCTCGCATCAGTACCAGCTAATAAACCCGCTGGGTGACCGAATGGGTCGGTGCATTTTGTTTGATATGGATAAATCGCTCTATCACTCACTCCCGATACAACTCTTACGCCGTTTACTCCTGTTGTGCCAGTAGGTATGTTTGCAAAATCAATTTCTCTGCCGAATAGTGGGCTACTTATGTTATTAGCTCTAAACTTTCTTACAAAGTTATGATTTGCATTTCTGATATCATTTGTTGGGTCATTGTAAGCATTATCAATAAAATACTTTGATGGAGCCAAGAAACCTACACCTCTTCCGCCTGAATAATCGCCAATTGGCCAGTTGAATGGAGAGACACCGTTAATTCTTAAATCTCTAAGCAACGGAGCGTGTACACGCTCAAAAAGAAAGGCATTTTCATTTAAGAAACCGACAGTTGTTGGTGAAGTACCTCCTGGGGTATCAGGCTCTAACTGAATAACCCAAAGACCTTCAGTATTTGTGTTTCCCGCTCTGTTTTGGTTATTGGTACGGAATAAATCCCAATAAACATCCCCTGGAGTTTCTGTACGGCGGCTACCAAATCGGTTTGTCATTAATCTTACGGCTGAATTATTTAAAACTACATCAGCGGCAGTTACTGCATTTTGAAACTGACCATCAGCAATGTAAACTTCAGCAAGGTAATGTTGTGCTACCAAATTTGATATTTGACCATCTTTTACTGCAGTAATAGCTTTTAAATTATCGGCGGCAAATCTTAAGTCGGCAATAACTTGAGCATATACTTCCTTGCGAGTTGCTCTAACAAAATCAATTTTTGGTGCTTTTACTTCTTCCAAAATCAATGGTACACCACCATATAAATATGCCAAACAACGATACGCAAACGCTCTAAAAAAACGACCTTGTGCTTCAAAATCTTTTTTCTCGGCATCTGTAAGTCTTGAAGTGGGTACTCTGCCAATGATTGTGTTTGCTTCTGCAATCATTTTAAAATATGGATTCCAGTGGCCATTCGAGAATCCGTTTACTGCATTATAATCAGCACTTAGGTTGGGTGCGGAGGCGGTTATTGGAAAGCCGATGTCAGTTCTGTAAGCATAGTTCCAAGGTTGGAAGTCATTGCGAGAATATAACTCTTGACGTACTAATCGGTAAAGATTATTGACTGATGCTTCAAAATCTTTGTTCGAATTAAAAGCATTTTCTGGTGTTAGACTACTTTCACTTTTTTCGTCAAGGAAAGTTTTTTCGCATGAGATTGTTGTTAAACACAGCGTGAGTCCCAACAAAATTTTAAATATATTTTTCATTTTTTTTAATTTTAAATTTTAACAATTAAAACGTAAGCATTAGGCCACCAGTAAAACCACGAAGAACAGGTCTTCCATCGGTAATCATGCCTTGACCTGTCTCTGGGTCCCAACCATCAAATTTTGTAAATGTTAAAAGGTTTTTACCACTAACATAGAAGTTTATTCTGTCAGCTTTGATTTTTTTGAGCATTTCCGATGGTAATTCATAAGAGAATGTAACATCTTGTAATCTGATAAAATTACGTTTCTCATACAATGTCGGTTCTACTTTAGACCTTGTACCTGTAATTACTCTCGCATATTTTCCATCAGGATTAGAAGGTGACCAGTAGTCAACACCAACCAAGTCATTGTTTCTGATAGCGTTATCATCTCTAAAGTAAATACGGGTGTTTGTTACAAACGAATTATTGACAAAGTTTCCACCCGTTAGGAATCCATCTCTACCACCTTGGATTGAATTAAAGAAAACATTGAGCGAGAATTGTTTGTAAGTAAAATTATTTTGCCAGCTCATTCTAAACTTAGGCTCTAATGTACCCAAAAATGCTCTATCCAATGCAGTAATATCTTTATCACCATTTTGGTCAACAACTCTGTATCCGCCTAATTGAAACCCAGGAAGTCTTTCTTCATTTAGTTGATAAATTCCGTTTGCTTCATGGTCAAATATTGTATTGATGCTTCTTCCGATGTATAAACCCCCTGTACCAGTTGATACGATATCATCTTCAACACCATCTTTATTATTATCTGCTCCAGTCAACTTTACAATTTTATTGGCATTTCCCCATAAGTTGAATGAAGTATTCCACTTAAAGTCTTTTCCTCTAAAAACATCATAATTGATGGTTACTTCAATACCTTTATTGCTCAATTGACCAACATTTGATTGGATATTACTAAATCCAGTTAGATTTGGTAAAGGCACACTAAATAGCAAGTCATACGTTTGGTTATTATAGTATTCTAAAGTTCCTGACAATCTACTTTTAAATAAACCAAATTCTAAACCAAGGTTTAATCCCGCAGTGCGTTCCCACTTTAGATTATCATTTCCGAGGCTATTTACTTGTTGACCAAAAGCAGTTGGCCCTGCGTTTCCGAATAAGTAAGACTGATTAACCCCAACCAATGCCAAAGATGAGAATGCAGGAGTTTGATTTCCAGCGATTCCGTATCCAACTCTGAATTTCAAAAAGTCAATTGCACTAATATTCTTGATAAATGATTCTTCTGAGGCAATCCATCCTAAGGCAAATGTTGGGAAAATGGCTGTTTTGCTGTTTTTAGCAAATCCAGAAAAACCATCACGACGAATAGTTGCTGTTAGCAAATATTTGTTGTCATATTTATAGTTTACTCTGGCCATTTGATAGGCAAGTGCTTGTCTGTTTGAATTTGAAGAAGCATTTCTTACATCAGCATTTCCGAGTTCATTAAAACTCAAATTTAGTCTTGAAAAACCAACTCCTTCAACAAAAGTTTCATTGAATTTGCGTTCGATTGCACCGTATAATAAAGTTGAAGAAATTTCATTCTTACCAAATGCCTTAGTGTAGTTAAGAATATTATCTAAAGTATAGTCATAATAATGTTGAAGTCTTTTGCTTACACGGCCAGTAAGATTTCCTTCAAATTGGCTTGAAGTATATCGCTCAGAAGTTCTACCATTATTACCAAAGTTAAGACGATAATTCAAACCTTTGATAAAAGGAATATCAACATCGGCAAATACATTGGCAAATAAGTAGTTATTACGGTCTTTATCATCTACATAAAATGTATTGAAAGGATTCGGAACTACCGTATTGGTCGGATTCGGTATTACATTTCCATTAGCATCAAAAGGTACTAAAAGTGGAGATGTGATATTTAAAACGCCAAAACTTGGTTCTGCACCATCTTGGTTTACAAATGACCCCGAAGAAATTAAACCAAATTTCAACCAATTTAATGGTCTAATTTCAAGATTTGCTCTTACTGTATTTCTTTTGAAAATATCATTGATGATGTATCCTTTTTGGTCAACAAAGCTACCCGAAAGTAAATACTGAGCTTTTCCGCTACCACCAGAAATGCTGAGGTTATTTTCAAGAATTGAACCCGTATTGGTTGCTTCATCAGCCCAATTATAGTCATTAGGAAGTAAATCCGTGCGATTTGGCGTTGCCATTGTAGCATCTACTACTCTTTTTACATCAAAATTTGGGTTTCTTTCTGTATAATTCGGTGCTAAATAAGCTTGGTCATAAAAACCTTCGGTTAAAGCATTTAAAAACTGCTCTCTATTGTATGGTTTCAATCTCGCACCAACCGTTGGGTTTTGCGTAGTGTAAGCCGAAGTAAACGAAACGGTTGTTTTCTTATCGTATCCACCTTTTTTTGAAGTGATTAAAATTACTCCATTGGCTGCTTGAGCACCATAAACGGCCGTCGAACTTGCATCTTTCAATACATCAATTGAAGCAATATCAATCGGATTGATTGAAGACAAAGAACCATTGTATTGAATACCATCAAGGATAATCAATACGCTTCTGTTACCACCTAAAGTAGTCTGACCCCTAATCGCAATAGGAGGAGTTCCACCTGAGTTGGTCGCAACACCTACGTTGAGTCCTGGAACTGCACCTTGCATAAATTGTGCAATGTTGGTGTTTGGGGCTCCTTCTCTCACTTCTAAATTAACTCGGGCTACCGAACCAGTTAAATCAACTTTTTTCTGCGTACCATAACCGACAACGACAACTTCATTCAAAGCTGATTGGTCTTCTACTAAAGAAACGTCAATTTTAGTTTTTGAGTTTAATGCAACTTCTTGTGTTTTATAGCCAATATAACTAAAAATCAGTGTTTCTTTACCAGTGGCTGTAATTGAAAATTTACCTTCGTTGTTGGTAATAGTACCTCTTGAAGTTCCTTTTACGACTACGCTTACTCCTGGCAATGATTCTTTCTTATCATTGGAAACCGTGCCAGTGACCTGTGCAAATAAAGTTGAACTTGACAATAAACTTATGACTAAAAGTGTTAGAAAACGGATGGGCTTCCTCCACTGATTTAGCTGTGGTGTTGGGGTTTTAAAGTAAACTTGCATGATTGTTTTGTTTTTGTTTGTATTTATAGAGATTAGAAATTAGAAATGGTTGTTTTTACTATAAGTATGTCATAATTATAATACCATACGTTTTTATATTAAACATTAGAAAAATACAATTTGGATTATTGCTATTGTTAGCTTCCTAAAACTTTTAAAAAATTCAAAAGAAGTAGGTATTTTTGAATTATGATTGAATATATATATATTGATTTGTATTTAAAGAAGAATTACGAGTCTATTTTTAATATTTGTATTCTAAAAACTACCGCATACCTTTTCGGAAACGTTTCCGATATATTAAAACCCATTAAAAAAACTTGTAATAGTAATACAATATGTCGAAATTGTGTAAAATTAAAATAAGTTTTTAAATGACATTTTAAAATCAAGGTTTTTTTAATTAATATTAATAAAGTACAATTTTTAAGATGATTTTTTGTGTAAGATGCGGTAAGGTTGATTCGATTGTAAAATCTGGATTTGTGCGTGGGAAACAACGTTTATATTGTAAAGATTGTAATTTGTATTTCTCGGTAAATTCACCTAACAAGGTGATTGATAAAAAGCCACATCAAACTACAATTATTGATGTGGCAAAAGCATTAGGGGTTTCGCCTTCAACTGTTTCGAGGGCATTAAACAACAGCTCGGAAATCAACGAAAATACTAAAACTGAAATCATAAAAGTAGCCAATGAAATGGATTATCGGCCTAATTTGTTAGCCCAAAGCCTTCATCGTGGCGAAACTCACACGATTGGGGTTGTTATTCCAGATATTCAACGACCGTTTTTTGCGGGAGTGTTGGCAGGAATTCAGGACGTAGCATCGGAGGCTGGGTATCGGGTGATGATTTGTCAGTCAAACGAATCGCATAGTACTGAGGTTCTCAATGTTCAGGCACTAATGGCAAGTCGAGTCGATGGACTTTTGATTAGCCATAGTAAGGAAACAAATTCTTTTGAACACATAAAGCTATATCTAAGAAAAGGAATGCCGATTGTGCATTTTGATAGAGTTTGTGATGAATTGGATACCGCCAAAGTTATTCAAGAAGATTTTGCAGGAAGTTTCGCTTTGGTCGAACATCTCATAAAACAAGGTTGCCGACGAATTGCCGCCTGTGCTGGCCCCGAAGATTTATTAATTAGTCAAAAACGACTCGATGGGTATAAAGCCGCTTTGGAAAAATACGGAATTCCGATTGAAAAAGAACTTATTTTTCATAGTAATTTTAAAAAAGAAGATTCGCTCAACGCCCTTTCTGCATGGCTTGATTTACCTCAAAAGCCCGATGGAATTTTCTCGGTTCATTACGGAAATGCCATTGAAATGATGGTTGATTTAAAGCAAAAGAACATCAAAATACCTCAAGAAATAGCTTTAGTTGCTTTCGGAGATGATTTATTGGCTTCTCTTTTTGAGCCTTCACTAACAGTTTTTAGTCAGTTTCCTTATTTAGTCGGACAAGAGGCGGCCACAATTTTAATTGATAATATTATTAATAAAGAAACTTTTGAGCCATTCACGAAAACTATCAAAGGAGAATTAATCGTTCGGGATTCTTCTCGTAAAAAGATAGAGGATATTCAATCTTTTTAGCAATTTTGTGAATGAAACAACCATCTATTCCTTCACTCAAATCATAATCAATAAAATTATTTAAAAAATATTTAGTTCAAATTTATGACTTACAGGAAATTAGGAAAAACAAACTTTGAAATCTCAGAAATTAGCCTCGGTACGTGGCAAGTTGGTGGCGTTTGGGGCGATGATTTTAGCCACGAAAATGCCGATAAAATCTTAAATTCGGCCGTTGATGCAGGAATTAATTTCATTGATACCGCCGATGTATATGGTGATGGAGAAAGCGAAAAAGCGGTTGGTCGATTCGTAAAAAGTCGTTCGGAACGAATTTTTGTGGCTACAAAATGCGGTCGTCAACTTAATCCGCATGTAAATGAAGCTTATCAACCAGCAGTTTTACGCAAATTCGTAGAAAATAGTCTCAAAAATATGGGGCTTGAAACGCTTGATTTGATTCAGCTCCATTGCCCACCGACCGAAGTTTATTATCGCCCAGAAATTTTTGAATTGTTTGATAGATTGAAAGATGAAGGTAAAATTTTGAATCTTGGAATTAGTGTCGAAAAAGTAGAAGAAGCCCTCAAAGGAATTGAGTTTGATAATGTTACGAGCGTTCAAATAATTTTTAATACTTTTCGCCAACGCCCTGCTGAATTATTTTTCGAGCAAGCCAAAAAGAAAAATATTGGTGTAATTGTGCGTGTGCCGTTGGCAAGTGGACTTTTAACTGGTAAATTCTCAAAACAATCAACTTTCACAGCGGGCGACCACCGAAATTTCAACCGAAACGGCGAAATGTTTGATAAAGGAGAAACTTTTTCAGGCATTGATTACGAAACAGGATTGGCGGCAGTTGAAGAACTAAAAGCATTGTTTCCGAACGAACCAAATTTAGCTCCAATTGCCTTAAAATGGATTTTGGGCTTCGATGCCGTAAGCACAATTATTCCTGGTGCTTCTCGACCTGAGCAGGTTTCGGCCAATGTTGCTGCTTTAGATTTTCCCGATTTAAGTGCCGAACAAGTTTCTCAAATGAACTCAATTTATGAAAAACATATCAAAAATTTAGTACACCATTTGTGGTAGTTTTTTGAGCGAAAGCAGTGTGCAACTTTTGAAGTTCGTGTGAGATTACTCGCATTTATGGGAAAAAGTAATCGTTTATGACCCAGTAGGCCCAGTTAGAATATAAAATTTCGATGAAACTATTCAACCCTTTAACTTTAACAATCGCCTTTTTGGTGACGACTATTCAGTTGGCAACTGCCCAAAATCCGAATATTCGTCTCAATCAAGTTGGTTTTTATCCAAATGCTCAAAAAATGGCAGTTTGGGTAGGCGACAAGCACGACTCATTTTTTATTCTGAATGCCAGTAAAAAAGGTACTGTTTTGAGAGGAAAACTTTCACCACAGCGAATCAATGCCATTTCTCAAAAAATAACTCAAATTGCAGACTTTTCTGAATTAAAAAAAGCTGGAAAATACTTTGTGGCGATTCCCGATGTAGGTATTTCGCATACTTTTGAAATTAAACCAAACGTGCATCGTGAAGCTGCAATTGCTTCATTGAAAGCCTTTTATTATCAAAGAGTTTCAACCGATTTACCCGAAAAATACGCAGGGAAATGGCATCGAGCAGCAGGACATCCCGACGATAAAGTGTTGATTCACGCTTCGGCGGCAACTGCTCAACGTCCCGAAGGAATGCTCATTTCTTCACCGAAAGGCTGGTACGATGCTGGAGATTATAATAAATATATTGTCAATTCTGGCATTACAATGGCTACTTTGCTGTCACTTTATGAAGATTATCCCGATTTTTTTAAAAGTTTTGAAGCCAATATTCCAGAAAGTGGCAATAAAATACCTGATTTATTGGACGAAACTTTGTGGAATTTGCGTTGGATGCTGACCATGCAAGACCCCAACGATGGCGGTGTTTATCATAAATTGACAAATCCTTCATTTGATGGAATGGTTATGCCTGATAAAGCTACCAAACCTCGCTATGTGATTCAAAAAAATACGATTGCAACGTTAGATTTTGCGGCAGTAATGGCTCAAGCAAGTCGAATTTTACGAACTTACGAAAAAGGACTTCCAAGTTTAGCAGATTCGTGTTTGAATGCTTCGGTGAAGGCTTGGAATTGGGCGAAAGAAAACCCAAAAATTGTGTATCGTCAGAATGAAATGAATAAAACTTTCGACCCTGATATTGTTACGGGTGGCTACGAAGACCGAAGCGATGCTGACGAATGGATTTGGGCAGCAACTGAGTTGTACGTTTCGACAAAAGATGATAATTACTACAAAGCAGTCAATCTTTACCCCGAAACACCTGTGGTTTTACCAACTTGGAATCAAGTTCAAATGTTGGCTTATTATACACTTTTAAGAAATGAGAAAAATTTGACAGAAACGGCCAAAAAAGATTTACCAAATTTGAAGATAAAGCTCGTATCTTTTGGAGATGAATTATTATTAGGCGTTGAAAATCAGGCGTTTAATACTGTCATGGGAAAGTCTGCTAAAGATTTTATGTGGGGAAGCAGCTCTCACGCCGCCAATCAAGGAATTGCATTATTACAAGTTTATCGCATTAATTCAGATAAAAAATATCTCGTTGGAGCATTGGGTAATTTAGATTATCTTTTGGGTAGAAATGCAACTGGATATTCGTTTTTAACTGGTTTTGGTAGCAAACAAGTAATGTTTCCGCATCATCGCCCTTCGGAGGCCGATGGCATCAAAGAACCTATTCCTGGCTTACTTTCGGGTGGGCCGAATCCTGGGCAACAAGATAAATGTGAAGGTTACCCAACTAAAATTGCGGATGAATCATTTTTGGATGTAACTTGCTCCTATTCAACCAACGAAATTGCCATCAATTGGAACGCTCCGATGGTCTATTTAACGGCTGCAATTGAAATTTTGCAGAAAAAGTTTTAATATTTTACTCTATTCAACCTAATTCCTATGAAAAATCTTGAAATGTTAATGATTGTAATGTTTTTGGTTCAAAGTGTTGTGTATTCACAAGGCAAACTCATCGAATCTAAGGTTTATAAGTGGGATGATTTGGTGGTTGCCAAAAGACCACAAGGGGAGGCTCGACAAATTTTAGAAGGAACAACACCGCATTTTAAACTTTGTAAAGTTCATGCCTCAACACTTCTGCCAAAAGGTCGGATGCGACCAGAAGCGTACCGACAAGAAAATGAAGAATTAATCATTGTGAAGGAAGGTGAATTGACCGTAACCATCGAAGGAAAAACAAAGGTGCTGAAAGCAGGCGGAATTGCCCTAATTATGTCAGGCGATATGCGTGAAAATGTTAATATGAGCGATAAAAATACCACATATTATGTATTTCAATTAAATTCTGTTGAGCCAGTTGATACTGAAAGAGGTAAGAAAGCAGGAGGTTCTTTGTTGCTCAATTGGGACGAAATTGCTTTCAAACCACATGACAAAGGCGGTCGAAGAGATTTTTTTAATCGCCCGACAAGTATGTGCAAACGATTTGAAATGCACGTTACTACGCTCAACGAAGATTTGATGAGCCATGCTGCACATCAACATAATCCTGCTGAAATTATCTTTTTGATAGATAGCCAAGCCAACGAAAAAGACAGTAAAGCTCAAGAAACCATCAACGGTGTTTGGCACGATTCTAAAGTTGGAGATATTATATTTTTACAGTCAAATGATTTACACGGAATCAAAAATGTTGGCAAAGGAACTTGTACTTATTTTGCTTTTCAGTTTGAGTAGTTTTTGTATTCGTCGCATTAAATAGTTTATTTATCGAACAATATTTAACTAAAGTTTTTAAATTTATAAGAGTAAAATCAACCTAATTTATCATAAAATGAAAAAACTTACATCTTTTTTAGTCTTAACGTTAGGGCTGTTTCTTGTAACTAATCAAGAAACCTTTGCACAACCAAGTAGCAAAAACCTTTATACTTATCCATTTGGTGTGCAGGCATATACATTCAGAAATCATTTTCCGAAAGATGTATCGGGTACTTTGGATAAAATTCAGAAAATGGGCATCACCGAAATAGAAACGAGTGGAGCAAAAGGTGTTACTGACGAAGAATATAAAAAAATGTGCGATGCTCGTGGCATTGCCATTCCGTCGATTGGTGCGGGTTATGACCAATTAGAAAAACTTTCGATGGATATTGTTACAAAAGCCAAGATTTTTGGAGCAAAATACGTTATGTGTGCTTGGATTCCTCACAAAGGTGATAATTTTACGCTCGAAGATGCTCAAAAAGCAGTTGAGGTATTCAATAAAGCGGGTAAGTTTTTAAAAGAAAACGGACTAACTTTCTGCTATCACCCGCATGGTTATGAATTCCGTCCTTACGAAAAAGGAACTTTACTTGATTATATGTTTAAGAATACAAATCCAGAATATGTTTCTTTTGAAATGGATGTTTTGTGGGTGCTTCACGGCGGCGGAAATCCAGTAAAATTATTAAAAACTTACGGTAATCGTTGGAAATTGATGCACGTAAAAGACTTGAAAAAAGGCGTTGTGGGAAATTTCTCTGGCAATACACCAGCCGAAAATGATGTAGTTTTGGGAACAGGTCAAGCAGATTGGAAAAATATTTTTAAACTCTCTAAAAAGTTCGGCATCAAACATTATTTCATCGAAGACGAAAGCGAACACGAACTCGAAAATGTTCCTTTGAGTATTGAGTATTTGAGAAATTTGAAGTGATAATTGAAAAAGCCAAATGAAAGTTTGGCTTTTTTTGTAGAACAATCGCTTCGGCGACCCGATTTCTAAATTGTTACTTGAGTTAAAGGGAACAATTTGAAAAATTGTTCTACAAAACAAAAAATATATATAAATTACATTCAGAAACATAGTCATTCAAAAAAACACTTCATCTAACCCTCAAAAACACATGAAAATTAAAGTTTTTAGTATAATCTTCTCATTAGTAAGTATTTACGGTACAGCCCAAAGCTACAATCCAAAGCTATTTGATAGCATGAAATGGCGAATGATTGGGCCACATCGTGGCGGTCGAACGGTTGGAGCAGTCGGTGTTCCACAAAAGCCAAATGTTTTTTATATTGGCGTAAATAATGGTGGTGTTTGGAAAACTACTGACTACGGCCGCAC